>CP064977.1:600000-811376 GCA_016699465.1 Candidatus Campbellbacteria bacterium
TTTTTCAGGAACGTGCCCTTTGCGAAAGCCATCAATGCTGATGTCTTGTCCGAGTTCTTTAATCACATGTTCGCGGTGCTTATGGAGTTCTTCGTGTGGAAGTTCACCTTCAATAGTGACGGTGCTGTTGTCGTTTTTTGTTACGGTGTAGTTTGTGTACATGATTGATTTTATTAGTGAGCAATAGCGAGACTTTGAAAATTTATCCAGCACTCAGGCGGTTTCTTTTCTGGGTGCTGGATGCTCAAAAATCATAGTCGCTGTGCTCCTTGATTTTTGGCAGTGTACCAGTATCAGTAGAAAATGAAAAGACCCGTCTTCCAACGCGCGATGCTTTGGAGGGCGGGTCTTTTCGAAAGAGTACTGTGGTTAGAGAGTGTTCAACTCAGTATCAAGTGCCTTAAGATCTGCGTCTGTTTGTGTATTGAGTGTGTCGAGATCTTTTTGTTGTGTCTGAATATCTGTTTGGATATCAGAAACTTCTGTTGATGTTGAGCCCGTGGTGGTGTCACCTTGCAGTTGTTGGATCTGGTCGGCGTCGCGTTGTAGCTTTTGTGCTTGTAGTTGTGCGAAGAGGTAGTATCCTCCAATCGCAAGAACAATGATGACAATAATAATTCCGACGACAGGACCGTTTTGATTGTCCGACTTCGGCATACCTTCTATGTTTTGCATTTGATCCATATGCTGTAAGGGTTACCTATAATGAGTACAGTGTACTCTAAATACGAGAAGTTGAAAGTGGTGGTTGGTATCAGGATGATATGTATACGCACCCTGATTGCCTAGCGGTATTATCGGTTGTCAGTGTCGTTGTCAGATTGACCATTATTTTCTTTGTCACCATCTGACACACCCTTCTTGATTGAGCTGATTGCATCAGCAAGTTTTGTGTGGGCACTCTTAAGCAATTCTTTGAGTGCTTTGAATTCTGATCGAATTGTTTGTACGGATGCTTTTGTTGTTGTAGCTGTTGTACTTGCACCAACTCCGTCAAAATTGATAGCGTCGAGTGCTTTTTGTGCATCACCGAGAATGTGTGTTGCTGAATCGAGATTTGTTTGAGCTTCAGTAAGTGTTGCTCCACCTTGCTCGAGCGTGTCGATGCGTCCTTGAATACGAGCAGCTACGGTATTCATTTTAGTAATTGTTTCTTGAAATCGTTTCTCCAATCTTCCGAGAATGTCGCTGATAACTGTTGCACGTTTTTCATCAAAACGTGAGCGCATTTCTTCTCGACGTACTTCTACTTTTTGTTTTAGATTTTCAAGACGATCTTTCCCCGTTTGTATCTTTTCTTGCAAATTAACACGCCACTCTTTATGGTCTTCTTTGCGAAGTGTTTTTGTTGATGTTGATGTTGTCGCGTCTTCTGCATGGAGAAGTGCGAGTGGGCTTACAAGGATAAATGTCATGAGAGTTCCTACAAATATTTTTTTCATATGATTTCACAAAATCACGTCGCGCAACTGTCCGCTAAGGCGCGACGTAGATATTATGCATTAGTAATTAAAATAATAATTTAAGGATAGTATACCCCTACCAACGGTATGAAGACAATGACGTGTAACGTTACATGATGCACTAGAGTTCCATCTTTTCTTGGTAGAGTCGAGCGGCGCGTTCTACTGCTTTAATAGCATCTGCTTTTCCTGTGAATCCTGCAACGATGACTTTATTATGCTCAGGAGTGTCGTCTTTGAGTGCCTTGTATGTTTCGAAGAAGTGTTGAATTTCACGAAGGGTGTGTTTGTTGAGGTCTTCTAAGTTCTGTACATCTTCCCAACGTTTGTCGTGGACGGGTACGGCAATAACTTTATGGTCTGGCTGTCCACCATCAACCATGTCCATAAATCCAACAGGACGAACTGTTGCGAGAATTCCTGTTGCGAGAGGATAGGTGGTGAGGACAACCACATCGAGTGCATCGCCATCATCCCACAATGTTTGTGGAACAAATCCGTAATCGAACGGATATCCAGACGCATTAAAGTTTGCGCGATCAAGTGCAATGAGTCCTGTTTCTTTATCTATCTCATATTTATTATTTGATCCCTTTGGAATTTCAATAATAGTATTGAATTCTTCGGGGGCATTTTCTCCAATTGGAACGTCGTGCCAGTAGTTCATATAAAGTGGAAGTTAGATGTGAGAAGTTGGTAATTGATTTTAGTTTTGCAGAAGGTGTGGTCTCGAAAGCCCCAGACGTTTCACGGCATGGTGTGAAACGAGAAATCTTGACTGTAGTATATTGTGTGATGGACTTTATCTAGATTTTATCTCTGTCGATATATCCTTATTTATTCCCCCTTTTCAGAAGGGCTGTTTTCTGTTTCCTGTGTAGGTGTTTCATCCGAGTCTTTTGTTGTTTCAGGTTGTGTTTCGGGTGCAGCGTCGCTATCGGGTGTGACAGGCGTTTCATTCTCCGGCGTCACTACTTCTGAGGAACGAGTTTCTTCAGGTGCAACACCAGCTTCATCTGTCCCTGCGGATTGAATGTCGATACGCCAGCCAGTAAGTTTTGCTGCAAGGCGAACGTTTTGTCCTCCGCGTCCGATGGCGAGAGATTGTTGATCTTCGGTGACACGAACAATGGCGCTGTGTGCTTCTTCGTCGGTGATTTCAACGGACAATACTTTTGCTGGTGAGAGTGCGTCTTCGATAAAGTGTTCAGGGGTTTCAGACCATTCAATGACATCAATTTTTTCTCCAGCGAGTTCACTCATAACAGTTGAGACACGAACACCGCGTTGACCAACAAGTGAACCAACGGGGTCGATGTGTTCGTCGTTTGAGAAGACGGCAACTTTTGAACGACTTCCCGGTTCGCGTGCAATTGCTTTTATTTCAACAATACCTTGCGCAACTTCTGGTGACTCTGCTTCAAAAAGACGAACAAGAAATTGTGGGTGTGATCGTGACATGCGCAAGAAGACACCGCGAGGTGTTTCTTCTACTTTGAAAAGATATGCGCGAATGCGTTCACCTGCACGAAATCGTTCGCCGGGAATTTGTTCATCGTACGGCAAAATTCCAACAGCGCGACCGAGATCAACAAATACGTTTCCGCGCTCAACTCGTTGTACTGTTCCTGCAAGAATTTCTCCTTCGCGTTCTCCGTATTCGTGTGAAAGATGTTCTTTCTCTGCCTCGCGAATTTTTTGAATGATAACTTGTTTTGCTGTTTGTGCAGCGATGCGCCCGAAGTCGTCGTGCATTTCAAGAGGGAATACAATTTCATCACCAACTTGCGCGCCTTTTTTAATTTTTTTTGCATCGTCGAGCAACATGTGTTTTTCGGTGTTGAACAAAGGAAGTTTTATTTCATCTTCAACTACGTCCGAACTCGTTGGTGCGTCGCCAGTTGCGGCGAGTATTTTTTTTGTTTGCGATTCGTCTGTTTCGGCAACAGCTTCGTCACCCACATCTTCTTTGAAGCGGACAGTGGTGTCGTCAACAATTGTTTTAATTTGTTCGAACTCTGTTGTTCCTGTGTTGATATCAAATCGTGCGCGAACAACTTGGTCACGTTTTCCGTACTCTTTTTTGTATGCAGTTGCGAGAGCAAATTCAATTGCTTCTAATACTTTTTCTTTTGTAACTCCGCGTTCCTCCTCGAGCTCTCCAAGAACGGTTGTTAATGCTTTGAGATCAAATTGCATATATGTGTGTGATTAGTGAATAGTATGTGGTAGCTAGTATGTGGAATATAGGCAGTGGTATGTGGGAAGAAGCAAGCTTCCAACTTCACACTCCCAACCTCCAACACCCAGTACTTTAAACAAAAATCGCGACCGTTACGGCGCGACATTCAGTACTGCACTGACGGCTCTAGAATACTATTGGGTAAAATAAAAGTCAATCCCGACAGTGTTTTGTACAGCTGATTTCTTTTTTAAAAACTTTCTCGCGCGTGTTTTCTAAAAAGAAGTCGTGTGTCTCAAAAGAAGACTGATTTCTTCGAAGACATTTATCAACACTGCAGGTATGGTAGTTGCTCGTGGGAGTGTACTATGTATGTATATCAGTGCACACCAACGTGCACAGGCACATCATTACCTAGTAACTTACATACTTTATATGGAAGACATGTACACACCATCACAACCATCACAACCACTTGCGTCCACTGTTCAAAATGGAATGATGCAACCGCCACTTCACCACTCGTCAAAACCACTCCGAATCTTTCTTGTCATTCTAGTTGTGATTCTTGTTGGGTGGGGATTGTTCGTACTATTGAACCAAAAGGCCGTCACATACGACGATCAGGGTAATCCTATTACAACGGCAGACGCAGGAACGCTGGTGAGCGGATTTCCTGAGGCACTCCTTGCATTTGAGCCAAACGCAGCTATTTCAGAAAGTTTTCGTATTGATTATCTAAACAAGAACCAATCACTACCATTTGCCCGCTACACATCAGCAAAGACCTACCAAGAAAATATCGATGGATTCAAGACACTGTTGCAGGAGCAGGCGTGGGCTGTTACCAAACAAGGTTCTATTCTCGAGACACCCGTAACGAACTTTTATGCAGTAAAGGAAAAAGAACAATTAAATATAACACTTACTCAAAATGAAGACAGTACCGTTACTGTGCAAATCGCCTACTCACTTACCAATTAATTTCTACTAGTACTATGCATTTCAAACAAGTATTCAAAATAAGCCTCTGTGTAGTTCTTTTGGCAACCTTTTTTGGCTTAGGTTCTACACAGCACGTATTTGCGGCACCAGCGTGTGGTTCTTCAAACGGTTACCTCGTTGGTTCGGCAAGTCCAAACCCTGTGGATACCAGCGTTACGCTTTCGGTGGTTGGAAATCTGTCTGTTGGCAGATGTTGGTGTGAGCGGACTGGTGGCCCCGCGTATCAATATGTGTCTGGTTTTGGAACACAAACACAACCAGTGGACACAGCAACAATCACAGCTGGCCCATCTGGTTTCGTTGGTCAAACAATTCCACTCTCCATTCTTCCAGGAACTGTTGGTGTGTGTGATGAAGGCGCATCGGCGCTTGGTGACCCGACAAACTTTAATGGATCACACACCTTTAACACAACAGGTCTTACAAATGGATCGTACACCGTTACAGTGACGGTTGTTGAGGCGGGGGGCACTGCAAGTAAGACAGCAAATATTACTTTTACCGTTGAACATCCGGTAGCCCCAACCCTCCCAACGGTCTCACTCTCAGCAACTCCGTCATCGGTTTCCCAAGGGCAAACAACAACTCTCTCGTGGACTTCAACGAATGCAACGTCGTGTGCGGCAACGGGAGGCACAGGATTTTCAACAGGAAACACAACGTCGGGGAGCGACACATCGAGCGTCTTGATGTCCAACACAACCTTTTCAATTTCATGTACAGGTGCGGGTGGAACAGCAACTGACAGCGCAACAGTAACAGTGGGTGCATCTTCGGCTCCAACAGCAACGCTTTCGGTTTCTCCAGCAACAACAACAACAGGTGGCACTGTTACACTAACGTGGACCTCGACAAACGCAACATCGTGTACAGGAGTTGGCCCTGGATTTTCAACGGGAGGAGCAATATCAGGAAGTGACATATCCAGTCCTTTGACAACAAATACCACGTTTACTGTCTCGTGCACAGGACCGGGGGGAGGGGCAGGGGCACCCCCCGTTGATGTTTCGGTGACAGGAGATTCTGTCACAGGTTCGTGTTCGGTAACCCCAACCTCTATTACAACAGGACAAAACGCAACATGGAGTGCGTCGCCATCAGGAGGGAATGGCTCATACACCTATTCGTGGAGCGGAACTGATTCTCTTTCAGGAGCGTCACAAACAATTGTAAAGACGTATGGAACATCAGGGACAAAAAATGGAAGTGTTACTATTTCATCAAATGGAGAATCAACAGGGGCACTTAGTTGTGGAACGGTAATGGTAAGTACTCCAGAAGGTTTTGATATAGGTCAATGTTTAACACCACCAGATGGAGGAACGTATGCAACCGCACCAACTCCTGCATGTTATATAGGAACACCGTCGAGTATTTCAGGAAGTGGTCCATGGACGTGGACGTGTGTAGGAAGTGCAGGGACAGATAGTTGTATTGCATATAAAGCAACAACTCCAACAAATGGTGTGTGTGCGGCTCCTCCGGATGGGGGCACCTACACAACCGCACCAACGCCTGCGTGTCAGGTAGGAACAGCGTCGAGTATTTCAGGAAGTGGTCCATGGACGTGGACGTGTGCAGGAATCGCTGGAGGGACCACGGCAAATTGTACGGCATATAAAACAACCGCAAATCCAATAATTTGGGTCACCTCAAACATAGGAACAACCTATACAATTACTCAGGGTGTGAACACGGTAGTAGATCAAACAACTCCAGTAACGTTTAAAGGACACTATAATTTAGGTTCAGGAACATACACTATTCATCCTGCGACAAAAGATGGATACGGAACTCCGACAGTGGCACCATCTGCTACGCAGGACATGACAGAAGCTGATATTACCTTTGCCATTAACTATCCCGCTGCAGCAACGACAGGCATGGTGATTGTTGAATCAAATCTTCCAACAACGTGGACACTTACTGGGCCGAGCGGTGTTCAAACACAAGGTACCAATTCGTTAGGAGTTGAATACCAAGATCAGTCGGCTGGTACCTATACACTTTCAAATGTTCCCGAAAAAGAAGGATACACGGTGACAGTTGAATCAGGAGGAACACTATTTGCTGGTGGAACACTCACACTTACTATCACATACACACCAGATGTTACTCCTCCAGGTGGCCCGAGTGTTGATTTGAAAGTGAACAATTCAAATGGGCCCGTGACTATTGTGAGTGGAAGTACTGCATTGTTTACATGGACATCAAGTGGGGTGAACAAAGGTACGTGTGTTGGCTCAACTGATTCACGACTGAACACGTGGTGGGATGGTGCAAAAAGTGAAGAAAGTATTGCTGGCGAACGAAGCGATGTTATTTCTGCTACAACAACATACACTATTACGTGCGATAGATCAGATGCCGAAACTACAGTTACAGATTCTGTTGTTCTTGGTGCACGCCCGTATGCATGTAATGATGGATATGATAATGACGGTGATGGAAAGGTTGATTATTCGACAGATCCAGGGTGTACGAGTTTGATAGATGATACAGAAGAAAATTCTGAGCCTGTAAACTGTCAGACAGATCCTTCAAATCCTGAATGTGCAGTGCAGACTGAACCTGTCACGCAATGTAACGACGGGCTTGATAATGATGGAGATGGAAAGATTGACTGGAATGGTGCGGGAGCGGTCCTCAAAGATCCTGGATGTAAGAACGCGGAAGATCCATCTGAGTTGGACGATCCGATTATTAAAGAGATATAGAAGTAGTAGACAAAAACAATAGCAAATAGGAAAAAGTAGTAAGTAGAAAGCAAAAAGCCCCGCCTACACATAAAGTGCGTAGGCGGGGCTTTGACATCTTGCTTTTTTTGTTGGGTTGGCGTATGTTTTTTATTAGATTCATAGTAAACAGTGGGACAACCGCCCACCGTGTGGGCAAGGAGGAATGAGATGAGAAAGTTCACTCGGATGTTCGCATTCGTGCTGGTGGTGCTCGTTGGTTCGCAGGTCGGCGCCGTCGACCTGTCGCCGGCAACCGAGCTCGTGTCGGGCTCGGGCGTCTGGGTCGCTCGGCAGGATGCCGTGAGCAACAACTTCGCGGAGCGCTCCGCGATTCCGGCGTGCTCGTCGGATGAGAACACGCTCTGTCTCCACGGTGGGTGGCTGACCGTTCGGTTCGCCATCAACTGGACCACCGACACAGTCGCCGGAAAGACGATTCAGAATCCGTTCCGTTCCTCGTACGGGGGATTCTGGGTCGAGTCCGACGACAACCCGGAGGTTTCCCTCAAGGTTATCGACGGATGTGCTGTCAACGGGCGCCTCTGGCTCTATGCCGGGGGACTCACCGACCGAGCCATGTGGCTCACGGTCGAGGACGGCTACGGGAACATCACGCATTACGTGACGTTCCCGGGACGCACCGTCGCGTGGCAGGACACCGGTTCCAACTTCAGGTGCCCGCCCAAGTAGTTCAAGTAGTCGTTCTTTTCGACATCGCCCGTCCAGCAGTGCTGGACGGGCGATTTCTTATACATTTTTTTTGCAATGTACGCTATAAAAGACGGCCGTCTTTTATAGCGTACAGAGGTAGTTGGTTGCCTTTTTTTGAAAAACACGTATACTCTCTCTCACAAGGCCGGAGAAAGTAGGCAGACTCACGCATTAGTTTTTCTTTGCAAGAGTCAGAGGTCCTACTGAGGTCGACCACTCTATTGAGCGGCGGCACTTGTAGCCGTTTTTTTGTTTAACACAAAAAACACACAAAAAACATATGCCTATTACACGAAAGCAAAAAGAAACAATTCTTGAAAAGCTTCAAGGAATCCTTTCAAGTGCACCTTCTACTGTTTTTGTTAATTTTCATGGTCTCACAGTGCGTGATGCTATGGAAATTCGAAAAGAGTTAAAGGCAAACGATGTTGGATACACTGTTGCAAAAAAGACACTCATCAAGAAAGCTCTTGAGGGTGCACAGGCAAAAGGAGATATTCCTGCGCTTGATGGTGAAGTGGCAATTGCGTACCCACGAAGTGCTGGTGCAGTAGATACAACAGCACCTGCTCGAAATATGTATACGTTTCAGAAAAAGTTTGATGGACGTATGGGTATTCTCGGCGGTATTTTTGAGGGAGAGTTTTTGAATCGTGAGCGCATGCTTGAGATTGCAACAATTCCTTCTCAAACAGTATTGCGTGGAATGTTTGCCAATGTTATTAACTCACCAATTCAACGGTTGGTTATTGCACTTGGCGCAATTGCAGAGAAGAAATAATATAAGCACAAAGTTCAAAACACAAAGCTCAAAAAATTTTTGGATTTTGAAATTTGGATTTTAAATTTAACTTAATACATATGGATGAACAAACAACAACTCCAGTAGAAGAAACTACAGCTCCAGTTGCTCCTGTTGCAGAAGCAAAGGCAGATGTTGCTATTCCAACAGAGTTTAAGAAAATTATTGATGCAATCGAGCAAATGAGCGTGTTGGATCTTAACCGACTCGTAAAGGTGTTCGAAGAGAAGTTCGGTGTGTCAGCGGTCGCCGTCGCAGCAGCTCCTGTCGCAGCAGCTGGTGGAGCAGATGAAAAATCTGAATACACTGTTGAACTCACTTCAGTTGGTGAAAACAAAATTGCTGTTATCAAAGCAGTGAAGGAAGTTTCAGGTCTCGGTCTCAAGGAAGCTAAAGATCTCGTTGATGGCGCACCTGGCGTTATCAAGGAAGCAGTGAAGAAAGAAGACGCTGAAGCTATGAAGAAAACTATCGAAGCTGCTGGAGCTAAAGTTACGTTGAAATAAGGATTTTGACACAAAAGTGTATAAAAATACCCCTTTTTGGGGTGTTTTTATTTAAAAAGCAGGTGTATACTCTATTTGTTGCTTTATGTATTTGTTTTTTTCAAACTAACATTCAACCTCTAGCTTCCAATCCCTAACTTCTATTACTATGGATTTACTCGCAAAATTATTTGGAGGAAGTGCCCCGGTTCGATTGATGCGCTTCTTTCTATTTCACCCAGAAGGTATTTTTGGAACAACAACACTTGGTGAAAAAACAAGTATTGTGTCTGCGTCACTCAAAACACCACTTGCACGTTTAAAAGCTGCAGGATTTGTGAAAAAGCGTGCGCGTGGGTGGTCGCTCAACCCTGAATTTCCCCACATGCAGAGTATTAAGCACCTCATGCTTGGTAATATGCTTGCCGATGTGCCTGTTGTTTCGCGTGTTGCAAAAGGTGGTGCTATCAAACTCCTCGTTGCATCAGGTATTTTCATTGAAGAAGATGATTCACGAACTGATTTGCTGATTGTTGCAGATAAAATTGATGAAAAAGCGATTGCAAAAGCTGTGATACATCTTGAAGCTGAATGTGGAACAGAAATCCGCTACTCAGCATTTTCAACAAAAGATTTTTCATACCGTATGGGGATGAATGACAAGTTGTTGCGTGACGTATTCGATTATCCGCATCGAAAGTTGGTGAATAGGTTGGGAATGTAAAATTGGTAACTGGTATGTGGTAGTTAGTATGTGGGGAAGAGAATGTAGAAAAAGGAATTTCAATAACAAATATCAAATAACAAAGAAGTGGGAAGTAGCAAGCAAAAAGAAAAGCCCGACCTCGCTGTAGCGGTGGTCGGGCTTCAGTGTTGAAAGAACGTCTACTTGCCCTACACGGTCGATGAGTCCGGACTGAAGTCGTCCGGCATTGGAATGAGACCGAAGAACTTCTCGCGAATCTCATCCGACCACACGAGGCCCTTAGGCGACCATCGGAGCGAGCCGGTTGAGAACAGATTGATCATTCCCGGCCCTGGAGAGTAGGGAACGCTCCGAGGATTTTTCAACGTTTCGTAGAGGTCTTCCGTAGTGTATGGACCCATACCGCGAGTCCACACGAGCAGTTTCGCAAACTCGACCGTGACGCCGAGGTCGCCCGTCGGAAGCAACTCCTTCAGGCGAGGAACGAAATCCTCCGGCGTCCACACACGCGTTTCCCAAGCGGTCTTGCGCTTTTGATAGCGCGAGTCGCCAATGGTCCAAATCGTGAAGTAGCCAATTACGATTGTCCAACAAATGTAAGCGGCCAGTCGCGAGGGTCCTGAAAAAACGAACCCTACACCAAATGACAGTAGAACCAGCATTACAATGAAGACGATGTTTGAGCCGCGTGGGCTCGTGTCAACCCATACCGTCAACTTCTCTGGAAACGATCTGTTTTTCACGACCAATCCTTTCTTCCTCCTGCGCGAACGTTTTGGAGGATAGGTTGAACTACATGTAATCTGTCGCAAAAATACACTTATTTTTATAGCATGTCAACTTATCCCGAGTTTTTATTTTTACAGAATTTTTGTAGCAACAAAAATTCGTGGTACGGAGTGAGCTTGTCACGGCAAAGAAACTCGCGCAGGCCGACTGGGCCGAGCGTGAACGCTCCACCAGCAGGCGGGGACGTGTGTTCTTTGCTGTGAGCAAGTGAATGTAGCGTTATCCACAGGGGTATTAAAGGACACTTCATTGGGTGCTATCATAAAAGACATTAAAAGTCGAAAATGGCTCGTACAGCACGATGTTCAGAAAAGTGTTCTGAATATCATTAAAAATTGATTATACATTTAGTTATCATTTAATTAATACACGTATGGTAGATTTTCCAGTTCTTCAAACAACAGGTGTTACCGTTGCAACATCACTTGCAACAGTATGGGCAGGCGTCATTGCATTCCTACCAAAATTCCTCGTTGCGCTTATTATTTTTGTTATCGGTTGGGTTATTGCATCCCTTCTTGCACGTGCGGTGGATCAGATTTTCAAGTCAGTAAAGTTGGATAGTGCACTTCGTGGTGCGGGCTTGGAACAAACATTGGGACGCGCAGGATTTTCACTTAACTCAGGAAAATTCCTTGGCGAACTCGTACGATGGTTCATTATTGTAGTGTTCTTGATTGCATCGCTCGAAATTGTACAACTCACACAGGTAACATCATTCTTGCGAGATGTTGTCCTCGGATACTTACCTCAAGTGATTGTTGCTGTTCTTATCATGTTGGTATCAGTAGTGATTGCTGACGCTGTTCGCAAAATTGTTATCGCATCAGCAAAAGCAGCAAACATTGCATCAGCAAGCTTTCTCGGAACACTTTCAAAGTGGGCAATTTTGGTTTTTGCACTTTTGGTTGCTGTTTCACAACTCGGCATTGGTGTTGCATTCTTGCAGACACTCTTTACGGGCGTGGTAATTGCACTTTCACTCGCATTTGGTTTGGCATTTGGTCTCGGAGGACAAGGTGCGGCAAGTCGCTACCTTGAACACCTCGGCCACGAGATGAAGAGGGACTAAGAGGAGGAGAACGTAGAATGTAGAAAGTGGAAAGTAGAAAAACTTAAAAGCCCCGCCGACATCCAGTCGGCGGGGCTTTGTATTAGGAGTCGGACTCCCGCGTTAGGGGTCCGACTCCTAAACGCATTGACTTACTCTTTGTTTTTCAGTACTGTGCGTGCAGGTATAGTTCACAAATGAGCCGGTTCATCCGGCAGAAAGGAAGAGAAGAAATGAAGCAGGGTACTTTTGCGTGGCTCCGTAACCGTGTAGTTGTTAGCAGTGCCACGCTGGTGCTGTCCATCGTCGCGCTGTTCATTAGCGTGTACGTGGTTGGTTGGGACACGGTGTTCGGGTCTCTCTGGGTGATGGTTCCGAGTGCATGTGCTCTCTCACTCGCCGTTGCGCTCTACTGTCTGTGGAGGTGGGTGTCGGCGAATGACGCATGGTATGCATCCCAGCAGTGCCGCCACCTCACTCGCCTGAAGATCATGAACACGTGGACAGGAGCAGAGAGGGAGGTGCTTCTCTGCCTGATGTGTGTCCCGACCATTGGGTTGAGGACGCAATTCAGTGAAGAGGATCTCGACAAGGCGGGAGTTCTTTTCGCCAAGTCGGGGAACTTGCAAGAGTTCCTCGGAAGTGTGGAGGCCCTCGTTAAGAAACGGGTCATCAACGAGAACGAGGGTCTGTTCTTTTTCGGGGCGGATTTTTTGGACACCGTCCCAAGACCTCCCGATCAGCTGAGGGTCAACAGCCTGCGTTCCTTTTAGTTTTTTGCCCCGCCGACGCACCTAGTGCTAGGCGGGGCTTCGTCGTATCAATGGACTTAAATTGTTATGTGTTGTATTGTCGGCACAGAATACGCAGGTACACGCAACCGTCGAGAGGAGAAGAGATGTTTCGATCGATCGATTGGCCAATCGTTGGGCTCGTTGCTTTTGGATGCATCATTCTTTTTCGTACGTTGTGGACCTTTTTTTACGGGGTTGTTTCACCAGGTCAAGACGTAGGGCTTGGGTCGGCTCGGGGAGCTGACCTTTCGGCAAAAGAAATCCTCAAGCATGCTCACAGTAGTATCAGTGAGCGTCTGAAGGCGGGCGCACTCCCTGAGGAGCTTGACGAGGAGGCAAGCCGTGACATCGACATAGGTGCTTCAGGTGCGGTGTATTTCTTGGAGCAGCTTTTCAAGGTCGGCAATCCGTATAGGAGGTTCCCGCGGGCCCTGATCGAGTCGGTCATCGCAGAAAATGACGACACGGATTGGACGCATGCAGGTTTTATGTGTCTCGTCCACGATGCGGGGTTTGTGGAGTATGACTCAGATGAGGACGAGTACGCACTTTCCGGCGAGTTCTTCGCTGAGGTGCGTGCTCGGGTTGACGCTCAGGCAAAAGATGAACTGGCAATTAGTCTCGTTGAGAGTGTCGTGTAGTATCACCAAGCTGTTCTTTTTTGTTATAGACGCCGGTCGAGGAACTCGACCGGCGTTTCATTTTGTAGGAGTCGGACTCCTGCAAAATGAAATCACCTCACAACAGGTATACACAGTTTCTCTAGAACATGGTTTTAGTATAACTCTATTGACACGCCCTTTTTTTTGGCTAGTATTGCTTCAGACAAACACTGCCCATGTGGCAGAGAAAGGTAAAAACCATGTTGAAAATTGACGAGGTTGAAGTTGCTGAGCGTAAGCTCAAGATCCATGATGCTCTGGATGAGATGAAGGAAGGTCTGTCTCCAGGTAGTGTGGCGCTTCTCCGGAGGCTCGTCGGCCGTGATGTTACGGGAGAATACATCTTTTCTACGCTGGAGGTGTGCGTGCTTGTGGGAACAAGCCCACAAGGACTTCCTTCCTTCATGGACCTTGTTTCAGAGGGACTTTTCGGTCCTGTCGGTGGAGGAATGTGGAGTTTCTCTGGAGCAATGTTCGCCATTGCTCGTATTCCGCGAGTTCCTGTTTGGAAGGAGAAGGTCTCCGAATCAACACTCGTAGACCAGCTTAAGTAGTAATAGAGGGACGCTCTTTCTTCGCACCGTTCTTTCCTTGCCGCGCGAGTGTATCGCGCGGCGATTTTTTATGCACAGTTTCTCCACAGTTTTCTGTGTGCGGAGACGTCTCGTGATTGACGATGCGTAAATGTCTGTGTACAATGGCGGGGCCTATGAAATGCGCTTCACGCGTATTTTCTTTGTCAAAATGTGCGCCCATGTGTGGGGGTACGAAATCATTACAAATAGTCTTTATTTTTAATAATCTACAAATATATGGCAGATTCATTTGACCGTTCAAAGCCTCACGTTAACGTCGGTACCATCGGACACGTTGACCACGGAAAAACAACGCTCACTGCAGCTATTCTCCACATCCTTGATATGAACAAGGACAAGGGATACGGCGCACGCGTTGAAGAAATTGACAAGATTGACAGTGCCCCAGAAGAAAAAGCACGTGGTATTACTATTGCGCTTCACCACTCTGAGTACTGGACACCAAATCGCCACTACGCGCACATTGATGCCCCTGGACACGCCGACTACATCAAGAACATGATTACCGGTGCCGCTCAAATGGACGGTGCTATCCTCGTTGTTGCCGCTTCAGACGGAGCGATGCCACAGACACGAGAACACATTCTCCTTGCAAAGCAGGTTGGAGTTCCAAAAATGATTGTCTTCCTTAACAAAGTTGATATGGTTGCTGACAAGGACCTTGTTGACCTCGTTGAAGAAGAAGTTCGCGAAATGCTTACAAAGTATGGATTTGATGGAAAAGAGACTCCAGTTATTCGTGGTTCAGGACTCAAAGGTCTTGCTGCAACATCAATGGATGATGAGTACGCAAAGGCGGTCTTTGAACTCGTGAACACATTGGACTCATACATTCCTGAGCCTGCTCGTGAAATCGACAAGCCTTTCCTTATGCCAGTTGAAGACATCTTCTCAATTGAAGGACGCGGCACTGTGGTTACCGGCCGTATTGAACGAGGTGTTATCAAAGTTGGTCAGGATATCGAAGTTGTTGGTCTTACACCTACACAGAAATCAACAGTGACAGGAATTGAAATGTTCAATAAGTCACTTGATTCAGGTATGGCAGGAGACAATGCAGGTATTCTCATCCGTGGTTTGAAGAAAGAAGACGTAACCCGCGGACAGGTTATTGCTGCCCCAGGTTCAGTGACACCTCACACAGAGTTTGAAGCAGAAGTGCTCATCCTCACGAAAGAAGAAGGAGGTCGCCACACACCATTTATTTCTGGATACAAGCCTCAGTTCTACATCCGCACAACAGATGTGACGGGAGAAGTGACACTTGCAGAAGGAGTACAGATGGTTATGCCTGGAGACACAGTTACATTTAAAGTTAAATTGACAGCACCAATCGCACTTGAAGCACAACAGCGCTTTGCTATCCGAGAGGGAGGTAAGACTGTAGGTGCGGGAGTTGTGACAAAGATTATTGCATAGAGTTTATTCGGAAACCCCCGTCTGCTGTGTTGTGAGCTCCGGTCCTTCATCACGCTAGTACACTAGCGATCGGTTTGGTCCTCGCTCACGCCTTGCATCTGGGGGTTTCAGAATGCCCTCTACTAGACAGGGAGCAAACAATAGTATAGAGTGTCTTGCACAGTATAGGTATGAGTACTTTAAAATCAAAAACAACACGAAAAGCAAAGAAGGCGGGTGACGATGCGCCACACAAATTGCGTATCCGAATTCGCGCATACGAGAGTAAGTTGCTCGACGAATCAGTCAAGCAGATTATGGATACTGCTACAAAATACGAAGCTGTTGTTGTTGGTCCAATTCCTCTTCCTACAGAACGCTCCCTTTTTACCGTTAACCGAGGTGCATTTATCGACAAAGATGCACGAGAACAATTTGAAATGCGTGTACACAAACGAGTTCTTGATATTTTGAACCCAACTCCAAAAGTAATTGAATCCCTTACTTCATTGTCACTTCCATCTGGAGTAAACATCGAAGTGAAGATGCTTTAAAAAAAACCACCCCACGAGAGGGTGGTTTTTTTATAGTACACCCCTCGGTAGATGACTATAGGAGACTACGGCCATGAAAACAAGGTGGAAGTTGCATCGTACTCGACGTGCGAAACGCCTTCATTATGTTTTGCTCTCGGTGTGGTGCAGACCGAGAGGTTCACCACTCCGAGAGACCCCCACACAACTGTGGTGTGTGTGGAGCGGTCATGGAGAATGCAGGCGAAGAGCCCGAGACACTCCGTGAGGGGTGATGTGGTTTTGGAGGGTGCGTGCCGGCGCACCCTCCTCATTGTTTGCATTGCAAAGACTTTGCGCATATAGTCCTGTCAGAAACACGAAAGGAGCTCTTCATGAGCAAAGAGTTTAATCCGTACGGCGGTGATGAGTACATGGACGACGTGGCGCTTCTCCTCAACGGACTTGCCTCCCGCTGCGTGAGGTGCAAGCGGGTAGCAAAGAACAAGTTCCTGAAAGGCGACCTGTGTCCCGTCTGTCGTGGTACGACGAACCAAGAGCGGGGTCTCACGGACCACGGATCAAATGGTGGTCGTCGTTGCGACACCGACTCAGGACCCTGCTCCTGCGGTGCCTGGCACTAAGGCACCAGCCTGTTCGCTCTTTTAGCCCGCGGCTTCTGCTGCGGGCGTCTTGCATTCAAAATCGCTCTCGTGTATAGTAGTGCTCACGTACGCGCCATGTTCCCACAGGAACCTCTGGACACTAGAGCCCTGGCTCGGATGTGTCCGAGCTAGGGCGAAATCGTATCTAAAATACAACAATGAAATTCTTAGTTGGAACAAAACAAGAAATGACGCAGATTTTTGATGATCACGGTGTTGTGCATCCAGCAACGCTTATTCGTGTTTCTCCTGCCGTTGTTACACAAGTTAAAACAAAAGATGTTGATGGTTATACCGCTGTGCAAGTTGGATACGACATTCGAAAGGAAAAGAATGTGAACAACGCGCAGAAGTCAAAGGGTATGTTTGCGGGATTTATGGAATTTCCAGTTACTGATCCAGCAGAGCTTCCACTCGGAACAATGATTGACGCAGCCGCATTTGCTTCTGGTGACACGGTAACTGTTTCAGGTACGTCAAAGTCAAAAGGTTTTCAAGGTGTGGTGAAGCGTCATGGGTTCAAAGGAGGTCGCCGAACACACGGACAAAAACACTCAGAGCGTGAGCCGGGTTCAATCGGAGCCGGGGGTGTGCAACGTGTTATGAAAGGACGTCGCATGGGTGGTCGCATGGGTGGTGATCGCATTACGGTGAAAAACCTCAAGGTGTTACTCGTCGACGTTGCAAACGGACAGATTTTTATTTCAGGTGCGGTTCCAGGACGTCGTGGCACTGTTGTTGAAGTGATAGCTCAATAATTTGTATATGGAAAAGAAACCAGCACAAAAGAAAACACTCAAAGAAAAGAAGGTAGTTCCTGCTAAAGATTTGAAAGCACCTATTTTTGATATTAAAGGAAAAGAAGTTGATTCAATTGCACTTCCTACAGAGATTTTTGGTGTGAAATGGAATGCAGACCTCGTGCACCAAGTAGTGCTCGGTATGCAGAACAATGCACGTGCAGGACGTGCAGGTGCACACACAAAAAATCGAGGAGAAGTTCGCGGTGGAGGACGTAAGCCATGGCGACAAAAGGGAACGGGACGTGCACGTCACGGGTCAGTTCGCTCTCCATTGTGGAAGGGAGGAGGTGTTACACACGGTCCGCGTTCTGACAAAGACTACAGTGTGACTATTCCTAAAAAGATGCGAGCATCAGCACTATTCAGTGTTCTTTCACGAAAGTTGAAAGACAAAGAAATTCTTTTTGTTGATGCAATTGCTTTTACTGCTCCAAAGACAGCTGATGCAAAAAATATTCTCGGTACATTCTCAAAGATTGCAGGTTTTGAAAAGATGGTTGGTAAAAAGCAAAATGCAGCACTCATTCTTACCACAACGGCGGATGAAGCGGTAAAGAAAAGTTTCCGAAACCTCGGCAATGTTGCCGTTGAAGAGGTTCGTAACCTCAATGCGCTTGATGCGATGACCTATACCTACCTTGTGGTGGTTAATCCAACGGGTGCAATTGCAACAATCACAGCAAAGCGTGGCTAATTAACGTAATTTGTATGTTATTCCGAAAAAAAGACAACTCAAGTGGTGCAAAAGCGAAGACGGCGATGTTTGCTCGCAAGGCTATTTCTGATACAACACACATGAAAGAAGAGGCTCACGATGATGCGCCAAAAAAGGTTGTTGCTGTAGAAAAGAAGCAGTCTGATAAGAAAATTAAACAAACTATTGCGTCAGGGAAGGTGGGTGCAGGTATTTTGACACGCCCTCGTATCACTGAAAAAGCAACAAGCGTATCTCAAAACAATGTATACGTATTTGACGTTGCGCCACATGCCAATAAAAAACTTATTGCAGCCGCAGTAAAAGATGTGTACGGTATTACTCCAACACATGTTCGTGTGACAAAAATTGCAACAAAGGTAAAAATGACACGACGTGGAAAGGCAACAACTGTTGGAGGTGGTAAGAAAGCATACGTGTTTCTCAAGAAGGGAGACACTATTGAGATCGTTTAAACAAAGCACAAAATTCAAAGCACAAAGCTCAAAAAATGAAACAATATCAAATTTCAAATATCAAATAACTAAACCAAAACTAATCACCAACTTCCAACTTCTAACTCCCAACCCCCATTACTATGAAACACTATAAACCAACAAGTGCAGGACGTCGTGGAATGACCGGTATCGATTACCGAAAGGTTTTGACTGCTGGAAAACCACACAAGGCGCTCACCAAAGGATTCCGACGCAGTTTCGGACACAATGCGTTTGGGCGACGTACGACAATCAGTATTGGTGGTGGTCATAAGCGAGCATTCCGCGATGTTGATTTTAGATACAACAAAAAAGATATCCCTGCAAAAGTTGAAACAATCGAATACGATCCAAACCGTTCAGGATTTATTGCACTCATTTGTTTTGCAGATGGTGAGCGTCGATACATTCTTGCTCCACAATCAATGAAAGTTGGTTCAACATTTATTGCATCAGAAAAGGCACCGGTGACTCCTGGAAACCGACTTCCACTCGCAAAAATTCCTGTTGGTACCTTTGTGTACAACATTGAAGGAAAGCCAAACGATGGAGCAAAGATTGCACGAAGTGCCGGAGTATTTGCTGAAGTGATTGCGCACGACGGTGGCTACACACTTCTCAAAATGCCATCAACAGAAACTCGTAAAGTATCTGAATTGTCATGGGCATCAGTTGGAGAAGTTTCAAATCCAGAAAACAAGCTTGTAAACCTCGGAAAGGCAGGACGCAACCGTTGGCTCGGAAAGAAACCAAAGGTACGTGGAACAGCGATGAACCCAGTAGACCACCCACACGGAGGAGGAGAAGGCCGTCAAGGACGTGGACACCGCCGAGCACGCACACGACACGGAAAGAACGTCGGAAAGGGACACAAAACACGCAAGCCAAAGAAGTACTCAAACTTCCTCATCGTCACACGACGCAAGGTTGGAAAGAAAAAATAAGATACAGAGAAGCCCTGCCCTCGAAAGAGGGCGGGGCTTCTCTATATCTTCAATACAAAATATACAAAAACCGCCTGTTGGCGGTTTTTCTAATTGAATAAGTTAAAGGGCGGTCACTGTAGTGCCGCCCTTGTGTGGTGCCGAGGGTTAGGCGTCGGCGAACCCGACGTGCAGATCGTTGGCGTGTTCACCGCCTGCGAACTTCAGTTCGACGTACCGTCCCTTGACGGTTGCCGAGAGTGTCCCCTCGTCGATGTCGGTCACGTGACCGACGATGGAGGACGTTCCTGGGCCGTGTACACGGACCTGCCGCCCCTGACTGTGCGCCCGCTTCAAAACCTCAAACTTCTCGCACATGTGATTCTCCCTCATAATCCACTCGCAGTATTGCGAGACAGGATTTCTGCATACCTTCAAATCCCTTTAAAGAACACCCATTTCTGACTATACCCTATATATTAAAAAGAGCAAGTGTGCAGTAGGTTTTTCGCAAGCCTCGTATACAATGTCGCCAAAAAATGAGTTTGTTGAGTATTTGTAGATACAATCAAGGCGCCGCAGAGCGACGCCTTTGCTTTTGAGCCACGAAGGGCTCTCCTCTATTCAGTACTTCAGTTTTCAGTACTTCTTCTGGCTGATGGGGCGGTCTGGTTACCTGCTTGCCGGTGTCAATTCGATGCTGTGGAAATGGTAGAAATTGAAGAAATTTCTACCAATCTTCACTCCGACCGACCCGTCGTTGCAGCGGCAGATGATGCCGCACTTCTTCCGGTTACTTCTCCAGAAGATGCACCTGACCCGCCTACCAATTTCTGACTCCATCTGCCTTCTCCCTTTTAAGACCAGCGCGCCATTGCACCAGTCGATTTACCGTGGGAGGATACGTCTGAATGTCATTATATAATGTTCTAAGGAAACTGCAACTTTTTTGTTGAAAACCTCTACAAAAAAAGATGTTGAACTTGGGTAGGGTTTGGTTAGGTCCGCTCGGTTAATGAAAGGTTTGACATCTGCTCACTTTTTGCTATTATCTCCTGAGGCCACGAGGCCGATTTTTATTCAACATGACACGATCGCTCAAAAAAGGACCCTACCTCAACGTTCGCCTTATGGAGAAGGTTGCGAAACGAAAGGCCACAGACGGCCCTATTAAGACGTGGGCACGTCCAAGTGTGATTTCACCTGAAATGGTTGGGTACACATTTGCTGTTCACAACGGTAAAAACTTCATTGATGTGTTCGTTACAGAAGAAATGGTGGGTCACCGCCTCGGTGAATTTTCACCTTCAAAGACCTTTAAGCGTCACGGAGGACAAATGCAGAAAGCACTCGACTCTGCAAAGAAGGAGGCAGAAATTGCAGCAGCTAAATCAGCAAAAACTGCAGCTGATGCTACGGTAGCTAAGAAATAAGTATGAAAGCGTACCTCAAAAACTACCGCCAATCACCACGAAAGGTTCGCCTCGTTGCGAGTCTTGTAAAAGGTAAGACGGTTGCGCGTGCGCTCGTCCTTTTGAATGCTACACAGAAACGAGCAACAGGCCCTCTTGCAAAGATGATTAATTCTGCGGCTGCAAATGCAAAGACACACGGTGTTGCAGATACAGGAGCACTGGTGATTAAAGAATTTCGTGTTGATAAGGGTTTGACGATGCACCGAGCGCTCCCACGAGCACAAGGTCGTTCATCAAAGATTGATAAGCACTCAAGTAACATCATCCTCACTCTCGCAGTAGCTCCAAGTGAGAAGCCTAAAGCACAAAGTTCAAAGCTCAAAACGAATAAAGTCACAAAACCTAAAACACCAAAAACCAAACAATAATTTTTTGAGCTTTATATTTTAAATTTTGAATTTCATTTATCATTTATGACACATCGAGTACATCCATTTGCACACCGTCTTGGTATCTTGCGTGACTGGCAGTCACGATGGTTTGCTCGTGCAGGCGAGTATCAAGCATTTCTCCGAACCGATGTGTTGCTTCGTCGCAAAATCGCACAGCTTACTCGAATGATGTATGTGAGTGGTGTAGATATCGAACGACGTAACTCACAGTTGCGTATCGTCATCAAAACATCCCGTCCTGGTCTTATTATTGGACGTTCTGGTGAGGGTATCGCAAAGCTTAAGAAAGAGTTGGATGCGTTTGTGGTAAAGAATAAGCTTGCAAGCGCAGACACACTTAAGTTGGAAGTTGAAGAAATCAAATCTCCTGAATCACAGGCAGCAATTGTTGCGGCGATGGCGGTTGAGGGTATTGAAAAACGAACCCCATTCCGTCGTGTGTTGAAGCAGACTGTTGAAAAGGTTATGGCAAATCGCGATGTACAAGGAGTTCGTATCCATCTTTCAGGGCGCCTTGGTGGTGCTGACATGGCACGACGTGAACAAATTAAGCGTGGGCGTATTCCCCTTCAGACATTCCGTGCGGATATTGATTACGCGCATGATGAGGCACACATTCCACAGGGTCAGATTGGTATTCGTGTGTGGATTTACCGTGGGGATATCTTCGAGAAGAAATAAACCAATACCTATATGTTGTTTCCTAAGAAAGTAAAATACAGAAAGTGGCAGACAAAGCGCCAAAATCCAAAAAAGGCGATTACTGCAACACGTGGATCAACGCTTGCGTTTGGTTCGTTTGGTCTCAAGGCCATGTCACCATCACGTGTGACATCAAATCAGATTGAAGCATCCCGCCGTGTGATGCGACGCGCACTTGGTAAGAATGGAAACATTTGGACTCGCGTATTTCCTGATCGTCCGTACACAGCAAAAGGTGCTGAGGTAGGTATGGGTAAAGGAAAAGGAGATCCAAAAGGATTCGTTGTTGAGGTATTCCAAGGACGAGTATTGTTTGAAGTAGACGGTGTATCAGAGGCAATTGCACGAGAAGTATTGCGCAAAGGTGGTGCAAAAATGCCTGTGAAGACAAAGGTTGTTACACGAAGCCGTTAGTTGCAGAAATAGTGTGAAGACTGTAGTATACGCGAACATGACAAAAATACTCGATATACAAAAGAAAAGCGACCACGAACTGATGGCTTTTGTAGCAGAAAAGAGGGAAGCGCTTCGACAAGATCGATTTGCCCTCTCAGGAAGTAAGGGTCGTGATGTAAAGAAGATGCGAGAGAGTAAAAAAGATGTTGCACGCGCTCTCACAGCACTCGCACAGAGAAACAAATAGTATGGAAACAAAAGATACAAAACAAAAAACACTTGTCGGCACTGTGGTGTCAGACAAAATGAAAGACACAATTGTGGTGCTTGTTGAGCGTTACGTCAAAGACGAGAAGTATCAGAAGTACGTTGTAAAGCACAAAAAATTTAAGGCACACGATGCCGGTAATACAAAAAAGATTGGTGACAAGGTAACGATTGTTGCAACACGACCAATTTCAAAAGATAAGCACTTTCGAGTTGCATAATACATTTATATGATTCAACCACGTTCAATTGTTGTGATAGCTGATAACTCCGGAGGAACTCTCGGACGTGTGTTCAAAGTGCTCGGTGGTTCAAAGCGTCGCTATGCCGAAATCGGCGACAAGGTAGTTATTTCAATTCAAGTTGCACAACCTCGTAAGACAACAAAGAAGAAAGACGTGGTACACGCGGTAGTTGTTCGTCAAACAAAGGCGTTTCGTCGTAAAGATGGTTCATACGTTCGTTTTGATGAAAACGCAGTAGTGCTTGTTGATAAGGTAAAACCAGAGCCAAAGGCAAACCGTATCTTTGGTCCAGTGCCACGCGAACTTGCTGATCACGGTTTTCAAAAGATTGTTTCAATGGCACCAGAAGTGGTATAGATATAAGAATAAGCACAAAGTACAAAGCACAAAATCCAAAAAATTAAAAAATACCAAATCAAAAATTTTGAGCTTTGAAATTTGAACTTTGGATTTATCATCATCATTATGCACGTTAAAAAAGGAGACAAAATCACCGTACTAACCGGAAAAGACAAAGGAGCCTCAGGCACGATTCTTAAGGCGTTGCCAAAGAAGGATATGGTTATTGTTGAGGGTGTAAACAAAGCAAAACGACACCAGAAAGCACGAAAAGGTAACCAGAAAGGTCAAATTCTTGAGAAGTCTATGCCAATTCACGTGTCGAACGTAAAGAAGGTAAAAGCATAAAGCTCAAAGCACAAAATCCAAAAAAATTAAAAAATACCAAATCAAAAATTTTGAGCTTTGAAATTTGAACTTTGGATTTATACATATCATGATTACGGTAAAAGAAAAACAGAATAAGGCATTTGAAGCCCTCAAGGAAACACTCGGTGTTAAAAACCGCATGGCTATTCCACGTGTTACGAAGGTTATTGTGTCTGTTGGTACAGGTTCAGCAAAGGATAAGAACAAGATTGAGGTTATCCAGGATCGTTTGATGAAAATTACTGGGCAGAAACCAGCTGGACGTGTTGCAAAGAAATCAATTGCATCATTTAAACTTCGAGAAGGACAGGTGATTGGCTATCAGATTACACTTCGTGGTGATCGTATGTACGATTTTCTTGATCGACTCATCAACATTGCTTTTCCTCGTACGCGTGACTTCCGTGGTATTGAACGAGACTCCATTGATCCTATGGGAAACATAACTATTGGTATCAAAGAACACAGTATTTTTCCTGAAACAGCCGACGAAGAAATTCGAGATGTGTTCGGCCTTGCTGTAAGTATCGTAACAACAGCAAAGAATAAGGAAACAGCGGAGAAATTCCTTGAATACATCGGCATTCCATTTAAGAAAGCAGGGGAAGTAAAAACAAAGAAGAAAAAATAAGAGACAGAAAAGCCCCGCCCGGCAAAGAGGGTGGGGTTTTTCCTTTTCTATTGCACAAAAAGCCGGGTTCTGGTAGTATACGTGGGCTTAACTTTGAGTTGAGCTTGTCCTCTTAGAGCCAATAGGCACCGGAGGAGACCATCGCCTCGTTATCTGTCAGCCGGTCAATTCGCAAGAATTGGTCCATGGACACATCGAGAGGCAGCATTTTTTTTGGAAAAAATATATGGCACGAAAAGCAATTATTGCACGAGACAAAAAAAGAGTAGCGATGCGAGTGAAGTCAGCTCCCAAGCGAGCAGCGCTCAAGGAAGCCCACGATTACGAGGGTCTTCAGGTATTGCGCAAAAATGCATCACCGGTTCGCACAAAGAATCGTTGTTTTAAATGCGGTCGCCCACGAGGATATATGCGCGAATTCGGCCTCTGCCGTATTTGTTTCCGTGAACTCGCAAACAAGGGAATGATTCCAGGTGTTAAGAAGGCAAGTTGGTAATAGAGTAAGCACAAAGCTCAAAGCACAAAATCCAAAAATATTAATCTAACTTTTTTGAACTTTGAATTTTGAACTTTGAATTTGAAATTATGATAACCGATCCTCTCGCAAACTTCATAACAGCACTTCAAAACGCAGCAAAAGCTGGTGTTGAAACCGTTGTGGTACCTCATTCACGCCTCAAGGATTCCGTTGCAACTATTTTGAAAAAGGAAGGATATCTTTCAAGTGTTGAACGTAAGGGTAAAAAGACAAGTAAGATTGAGGTAACGCTTGCATATGACAATGGTGAAGCACACGTTCATGGTGTAAAGCGCATTTCAAAACCATCTCGTCGTATGTATCTTGGAGTTTCTGAGATTTACGGAGTGAAGAATGGATACGGACATCTCGTTCTCTCAACGCCAGAAGGTATTATGACTGGTCAGCAAGCAAAGAAAGCAAAGGTTGGAGGAGAAGTCCTTTTTGAGATTTGGTAAAAGATAATAAAAGCATAAAACACAAAGCACAAAATCCAAAAATAAAATCTAAATCTAATTTTTTGAACTTTGAATTTTAGATTTTGAACTTACACCATCATTTATGTCCCGCATCGGAAAACAACACATCACACTACCACCGAAGACAGAACTCACTGTTGTGAATGGCGACGTGGTTGTAAAAGGTCCTCTCGGTGAACTTCGCCGATCATTTAAGACTGATATTTCTATTTCAGTTGTTGATGGTGTTGTGACACTCGTGCCAAAAGAAAATCCAGAAGAGCACTCAGCATTGTGGGGAACATACGCATCACACATCAAGAACATGGTTGCAGGTGTTAACAAACCATACGAAAAGAAACTCATTCTCGATGGGGTTGGATATCGTTCTGAAGTAAAAGGAAAGGAGCTTGTTATGCAACTCGGTTTTTCTCACCCGGTTGTGCTCCAGATTCCTGATGGCATTACGCTTTCAGTTGAGAAGAACACCATGACAATGTCTGCAATTGATAAAGAAGTTCTTGGACAGTTTGCCGCAACTGTGCGTGCACAGAAGCCACCAGAGCCATACAAAGGAAAGGGGTTCCGATACTCAGATGAAGTGATTCGTCGCAAGGAAGGAAAGAGGGCGGCGTAGGGTAGAGATTAGAGACTAGATACTGAAGATTAGAAAAAATATGAAAGTAACATCAAAAAAAGAAAAACGAGTTCGCCGACAAGGACGCATCCGCGCGAAGATTTCTGGTACGGAAACGCGACCACGTTTGGCTGTGTTTAAATCAAACCGATTTACCACACTTCAAGTTATTGATGATACGAAAGGGATGACGCTTGTTGCAGGTACAACGAAGGGTATGAAGAAGGGAACTGCAAAAGAAAAAGCAGCTGAACTCGGAGAGACTGTTGCAAAGGCCGCTCTCGCAAAAAAGATTACGACAGTTGTCTTTGATCGAGGGGGATTTGCATACACAGGTGTTATTCAAGAGGTTGCGGACGGTGCGCGTAAGGGGGGGCTAACATTCTAAGAAGAAGTACGGAACAATATCAAATTTCAAATAGCAAATAACCAAACTAAAACTAACCACTAACGTCTCACTTCCAATTTCCAACATTTATTATTTATGACCGACGACATTCGCACAACAGAAAATGAGGTTGATATTACAGATGCTGAAACTGTGGAAGAAATTGCTACAGCAGAAGCTATTGTTGCTCCACGTAGTACTGGCCCTGTAAGTGCGTCACGCGAAGATCGACGCATGCAGAAAAACTCTCGCCGTTCACCACGTACTCGTGCGCCACGTATTAAACCTGAATTTGATCAACGTATTATTGATATCCGTCGTGTGACTCGTGTGGTTGCTGGAGGACGTCGCTTCAGTTTCAGTGTATGTGTTGTTGCAGGTAACCGCCGTGGTTCGGTTGGTGTAGGTACAGGAAAAGCGGGCGATACAGCAGTTGCTGTAGAAAAGGCATACCGAAGCGCTCTCAAAAACAAAATCATCATTTCACAAACAGAAGATGGTTCAATTCCACACGAAGTACAAGTGAAGTACTCAAGTGGTATTGTGAAGCTCTATCCTGCTCCAGGACGCGGTATTATTGCTGGAGGTGCAGTACGTGACGTGCTCGAACTCGCAGGGGTACGCGGTGTTGGTGCAAAAATTCTTTCACGCAGTAAGAACAAGCTCAATAACGCGGCGGCAACAATCAAGGCGCTCTCGCAACTCACAAAGAACATTAAGACGCACAATATACAAAAGCACGAAACACGAAGCACGAAACACGAAGCAAATTAAATATTCTTTCGGATTTCGATATTCGAATTTCGGATTTACACAAATATGCAACTCAATAACCTAAAAAGAAAAACAGCACTAAAGAAAGGAAAGCGTGTTGGCCGTGGTGGCAAACGTGGTAAGACTTCTGGACGTGGAACGAAAGGACAAAAGGCACGTGCAGGACACCGCATTCGTCCAGAATTTCGCGACATGATCAAGAAACTTCCAAAGCGTCGCGGATACGGAAAACACCGCGCTGACAGTATTAACGATAGTCGTGTGAAGCCGTTTCCTATCAATCTTTCTGTTCTCGAGGCGGTATTTAACGCAGGTGATGCAGTTACCCCACAAACGCTCGTTGCAAAGAAAATACTTCGCGCACGCGAAGGCAACAATCCAATTGTGAAGATTCTCGGTACAGGAGCACTCACGAAGAAACTTTTAGTTTCAGGTGTGACCGTTTCAGCTAGCGCAAAAGAAAGTATCGAAAAAGCAGGTGGTTCGATTGCGTAACACACAGTGTTCTCTATGAAAAACTTTGTACAAAAATTTTCCATCATTCTGGGAGATCGCCAATTGCGAACCCGAATTCTTTTTGTTATCGGCGGACTTGCACTCACGCGTGTGTTTGCAGCGATTCCGATTCCAGGCGTTGATATCAATGCGCTTTCTCAGTTTTTTGCAAACAATCAGTTTTTTGGACTTCTCAACCTTTTTTCAGGAGGAGGTCTTTCAGGTTTGTCTATTGTGATGTTGGGTGTTGGTCCGTACATCACGGGTTCTATCATCATGCAGTTGCTCACCATTCTCTCTCCACAACTCAAGGCAATGTTTCATGAAGAAGGGGAGGCAGGGCGCCGTCGTATTGCACAGTACTCTCGCTTGCTCACTATTCCACTCGCGGCACTCTCGTCGTTTGGATTTATTACACTGTTACAGAAAAATGGTGTTATTGGTGACCTTTCAACACTTTCACTTATCACAAACATCGTTGTGATTATTGCAGGATCGGTACTTCTCATGTGGATTGGAGAGCTCATTTCTGAATTTGGTATCGGCAATGGTATGTCGCTCATCATCTTTGCGGGTATTGTGTCACGCATTCCTGGTGCCCTACAAAATTTTGCATTTACATTTACCCCAGAACAGTTGCCAATGTACCTCGCATTCTTCATTGTCGCACTTGTGATTATTATGGGTGTTGTGATTGTGACCGAAGCAGAACGACCAATTCCTATTACCTACGCAAAACAAATTCGCGGCAATAAAGTGTACGGAGGTGTATCAACATACTTGCCGCTTCGTGTGAATCAAGCAGGTGTGATGCCTATCATTTTTGCACTCTCTATTTTGTTGTTCCCGGGCATGATTGCAAACTTTCTTGCGAGCGTAACAAATCCTATTGTGCAAAAAATAGTTGCAGGTGTGCAGTGGTTTTTGAATAACGGATGGACATACGGTATTGCGTACTTCTTCCTTGTATTTTTGTTCACATACTTCTACACGGCGGTAACGTTTGACCCAGATGCAATTTCAAAGAACCTGCAACGAGGTGGTGCGTTTATTCCAGGTGTACGTCCAGGTCAATCAACGTCTGAGTACATCGCAAACATTCTCACACGATTAACACTTCTCGGCGCGCTCTTCTTAGGCGTGATTGCTATTCTTCCACTCATCATGAAAGGGTTGACGGGTATTACCTCAATTGCCGTTGGTGGTACAGGACTTCTCATCGCCGTGTCAGTTATTATCGATTTGGTGAAGAAAATTGACGCGCAGGTTTCACTCCGCGAATACTAAAACTAGCTGATAGCTTCGTTAGCTTGTTAGCTTTGAAAACAAGAAAACCGCCTACTGGCGGTTTTCTTTGTTGGTTTGACATTCTTTTTTGCGAAGTGTATTGCTCAGGAAGAACTTGTAAATTTACAAATCCACGGATATAGGAGAACTGTCATGTTTCAACACGACGATGTTATTCTCGTCGGAGTAGGCCATTGGTCATGTTCGAGGAACCCTCAAGATCTCGCGTATCCATTCTGGAGCTGGCGGGTCTCAATTGACGGAGTATTCCTCGAAGACGAAGAGTACATTAACACGGGGATCGGGATTCATGGGAAAAGTGGGGCCGACAAGCTCATCGAGCGTCTTGGCCACATCTACCCAAGCCAATTCCTGAAGATTTTTTTGATTTTCCTGTTCATGTTCCCGGTGATCACACGTTCCTGTATCTACGTCTTTCGAAGATGCTCAATCCGGAGGCGCTCTCGTGGTTCTCAAGGAATTCTTTCCGTTTGTGTTTTCAAGAGCGGAAGAGACCTTGAGTCCATAAACATCCGCCCGAAGAGACGCCTGCTCTCGGGCGGCTCTTTTATTTATGGGATGGACGAGTTTAAACCTCGCTCATACTCAGAATTTGGGTCATTTGGACTTCAAATTTGTTTCGGATTTCGATATTCGGATTTTGGATTTTTGCTATATACTTGAGATATGCAATACAACACCATCGTCATTCTTGGAAAGCCTGGTTCTGGAAAAGGTACGCAGGCAAAACTTTTATCAGACAACGTCGGATTTCCTGTGTTTTCGGCATCAGGACAACTTAAGGCTCTCGCGGCGTCACATCCAGATCTCGGTGAAGAAATTCTTAACGATATGGATCACGGTATTCTTGTGCCTCATTGGATTATTTCATATTTGTGGATTTCGGCAGTCGTTGATTTAGGGCACGACAAGGGAATTATTTTTGATGGGGCGGTTCGTAAGATGGAAGAGGCAACACTTTTTAATGAGGTAATGCAGTATTTGAAACGTCCATATGTGGTTGTCTATCTCACTATTCCTGACGAAGAATTGCGCACTCGTATTAAAGAGCGTGCGCGTGTTGAAGATCGAGCCGACGACGATGAGACCATCATCACCAAGCGTTTAGAAGAATACCAAAATAATACACAAGGTTCACTCGATTTTTTCAAACGACAGGGAACACTTCTCGAAGTTGAGGGTATGGGAACCGTTGAAGAAGTGCACGAGCGAATTATCAAAGCACTTTCCAATCAATAAAAATAATTTTGTACCGATATATCGGTACAAAAGGCATCTACACCCATTACTATGTCTCTCATTAAAACACCTGAAGATCTAGAGCTTATACGAATCGCAGGAAAACGCCTTGCTCGTATTTTGGATGTGGTCGGCAAAGCGACAGTGCCTGGCGTTTCAACACAAGAGCTTGATGAAATGACAGAAGATCTTATTCGTGCAGGAGGGGACATTCCCGCATTTCTCAACTACAAACCCGCTGGCGCTCCACGTGCATTTCCCGCAACGCTGTGTGTTTCAATAAATAATGAAGCGGTGCACGGTATTCCGCGAGAGGATCGCATTTTGAAAGAGGGAGATATTGTGAGTTTGGATACAGGACTTATCCACAAAGGGCGTGTCGCTGATATGTGTATCACCGTTGGTGTTGGTGCTATCGATGACACGGCACAACGTTTGATTGAGGTTACAAAAAAAGCTCTTTTTTTGGGTATTGATGTGGCGCGTGCTGGTGCGTACATCAATGCAATTGGAAACGTTATTGAACCGTACATTCTTTCAGAAGGATTTGAAGTGGTCGCTGACCTTGGTGGGCATGGTACAGGACTTGCGGTGCACGAAGATCCACATATTTTCCATATTGCGCAAAAAAACAAAGGCGTACAATTGTTGCCTGGCATGGTGATTACCATCGAACCAACGGTTGCTGAAGGGGAAGGTGAGGTAGATATTGCGGATGATGAGTGGACATACAAAACAGTCGACGGGTCTCGTTGCGCACAGTGGGAGCACACTATTGTGATTACCGATGGTGCACCAGAAATTTTGACGGCACTATAGGTATAGTATACGTTTTAATCAAATACTATAAAAGGGTAATGTAGTATACGCGGTATTCATTTTTTGTATTTCTAACATAAAACACAAAACACTTTGGGTGGTACTAAGGTGTTTTGTGTATACAAAAACGTAACTCTAGTCTCCACTATCAAAAAGAGTAAGTGCTGGGTATAATGAATGCAACGTCCAAAACACAAAAAGTTTCAAACTAAAACCAATCACCAACTTCTCACTCCCAACCCCTCACCTCTAGTACTATGGAAACCTTCTCATTGACGCCTGAAAAAAAGTTCACCACACCCGATGAAGAGGTTACTTTTTTGCGTGAGCGTTTAAAGCAACTTGAGACAAACGTGAATGCGGGAACACATGAACTAACGCATGAAACTCCTGAAAAAGAGGTAATACACACATATGCACAGCATGAACCGCAAAACATTCTCGCCAAAGGTCATGAAATGCTCCAACCGGAAGTTGATGCGATTGTGTTAGACCTTGCCCCAGAGGAACATGACTCGGTCATTGCGGAGCTTCTCTCGGTGATGCAAAAAAAAGGAATACGCAACGCACTTTCCATTGTCGAAAAAATGAACAACCCTCACGTGGAAGATGATTTTCACAGGTTTCTAGCTGAATATTTGAAAGAAGGACATGTTGCAAGGGGAATCAAAGAAGGCGAACCGTTGTGGAAGGCTCTCCACATGACACTTCTTGAAGTATTACTGCCATTTACCTCAAAAGAGGCACAAGAACACCAGAAACCACTCAAAGAACTCCTCTCATCGATGGAGCAATTGTATGCTGGTGCGTTGTCGGTTGCGTCTGAAAAAGGATCAAAGAAAAAATATTTTTCTCTCGAGCTTGCCGTTGAGGCGCACCTTGAACATGTAACGCTCTACATGTCGGTACCATCTGAAAAGAAGGACACTTTTGAAAAACAAATACTTTCTATTTTTCCACAAGCACGCGTGATGGAGTGCAAGAATGACTACAATATTTTTGTTCCCGAAGGAAAAACAGCTGGCTCGATTGCTGCATACGCACGATCATGTGCGTATCCGCTGAAAACGTATGAGCATTTTGATCAAGATCCACTCACCATTCTTCTTTCTGCGTTTGCAAAATTGTTGCGTGTGGGAGAAGGGGCCGCACTCCAAGTGCTTGTTCGTCCGGCTGAAACTAACTATACAGAAAAACTAAGAAAGGCGTTAGAAAAACTTTCAAAAGGAACCCCTACAAAAAAAGCTCTCGATCTCTCATCGTCATTTATTGATGATGTCGGTAAGGAAATGAAAGAGGTGAAGAAAATGTTTTTTCCTGAGAAAAAGAAAGAAGACGAAGATACAAAGCCAAAAATTATTGATGAAGTTGCTATTGAGCAGGTCAAGCAAAAAATGGCACACACAATTGTTGAGGCTAACATTCGACTTCTTGCTTCATCAACAACACAGGTGCGTTCAGACGCGATTCTTTCTGAAATGGAGGCGACGTTTAATCAACTTGAGGACCCACGTGGTAACGCTTTGAAATTTACGCGTTACACAAAGGTAAAACTTGCGAAACTTGTAAAGGATTTTGCGTTTCGGTTGTTTTCTTCCGATGCCCTACTTCCTATGAATCTCCAGGAACTTGCAACGTTTGCGCATGTACCGGCGGTGGGAAGTGACTCGTCTCGTGAATTGAAGCGCGTGAAGGCGGGGGGTTCTCCAGCGCCAGTTGATTTACCAATAGAAGGTTTGTTGCTTGGTGAAAATATATACGGAAATACCAAGACGCCTGTTTATATGACGGAGGAAGATCGACTACGTCATTTCTACTGTATCGGACAGACTGGAGTGGGAAAGACAACGCTCCTCAAAAACATGATTATTCAGGACATCAAAAATGGGGAGGGGGTGTGCATGGTTGACCCGCATGGTTCTGATCTCATGGAAGTGCTTGCAAATATTCCACCAGAACGTGTTGATGATGTCATTTACTTTGATCCAGCATATACGGCGCGACCGATGGGGCTCAATATGCTTGAGTATGATGTAACGCGCCCGGAGCAGAAGACATTTGTAGTGAATGAACTCTTTTCTATTTTTCAAAAATTGTACGAAGGTTCTCCAGAGAGTATGGGGCCAATGTTTGAGCAGTACTTCCGTAATGCAACAATGCTGGTTATTGAGGATCCAGAGACAGGAAACACGCTTTTTGACGTATCGCGTGTTATGTCAGAAAAAGCATTTCGTGATCTAAAGCTCTCGAGATGTAAAAATCCTGTGGTGGTGCAGTTTTGGCGGGAGGTTGCTGAAAAAGCTGGTGGGGAAGCATCTCTGGCAAACATGGTGCCCTACATCACGAGTAAATTCGATGTATTTCTTGCCAATGACATCATGCGTCCGATTGTGATGCAAAAACACTCCGCATTTAACTTTAGGGATATCATGGATAATCGTAAAATTCTTTTGGTGAACCTTTCCAAAGGGCGTCTCGGTGATATCAACGCAAATCTCATTGGTATGATTATTGTCGGCAAGATTCTTATGGCCGCTCTCTCCCGTGTGGACGCGGTGAGCGCTGGTCAAAAACTTCCGAATTTTTATCTGTATATTGATGAATTCCAAAATATAAGTACGGACTCTATTGCCACAATTCTTTCGGAGGCACGTAAATATAAACTAGGGCTGATTATTTTTCACCAATTTATCAAACAGTTGAGTGAAAAAATAAAAGACGCCGTGTTTGGTAACGTGGGAACGATATGTGCGTACCGTGTTGGCTCTGAAGATGCTGAATTTTTGGAAAAACAATTTGCGCCCGTCTTTACTGCATACGATTTGATGAATGTAGACAACTTCAATGGATTTTTAAAGATGTTGGTGCGCAATAAAACAGAACGCCCATTTTCACTCCATGCGTATAATTCTCCAAAAGGTGACAGGGCCACATTGGAAAAAATGAAAGAGCTTTCGTATTTGAAGTACGGTCGTCCTCGCGAAGAACTTGAAGCTGAAATTAATTCGAAGTACAAAATCTGATAGTTGAATTTTTCCTACATACTACTTTCTATATACCAGCTACCACATACTACCTACGAGTGGCTAAAATGGGTACTTTTTGGTACTATGGCTCATCGATACAACTAATAGTTAAAAAGTAATTTACGTATTTATGCAACGAAACCCAAAAGAAGAGAGGACATTTGTGATGATTAAACCCGATGGTGTTCGGAAGGGTCTTATTGGTGAAATTATTCACCGTTTTGAACAGCGCGACATGAAAATCGTTGCTCTTGAGATGTTTCAGCCAACACTGAAACAGATTGATAATCATTATCCAAAGAGCAAAGCATGGATTACGCGTCTTGGTGAAAAGACGTCGGCTACGTATGAGAAGTATGGATACTCCTTAAAGAAAGATTTTGGTACTAACGACAAGTTTCAAATAGGAAAAATGGTTCGTGGATGGCTTATTAAGTACATGGTTTCAGCACCATTGGTTAAAATGGTGGTGCAGGGCATTCATTCTGTTGATTTGGTTCGTAAAATTGTTGGTCCAACATTGCCATACATGGCTGAAATGGGAACTATTCGAGGAGATTTTTCAGCTGATTCTCCAGCGCTTGCTAATGCGGAGAAGCGTGCCGTTATGAATCTTGTGCACGCATCAGAGACACCTGAAGAAGCACTACACGAAATAGAGCACTGGTTTGGAAAGACTCCTGTCTATGCATACAAGCGATTTGGAATTGATGAAGGATAAAAATGAAAAACAAAAAAACCGCCATGTAGGCGGTTTTTTTGACCTATACACTTCACTTTTTTCTATACTGTAGCGCAACGCCTTGTCCCCCTTGTCAGGGCTCTTTCGTAGAGAGTAGGATATATGTAGGGGTTATTTTGGATATTATCTAGATCAAATTTATTGTTACAGGGAGTTCGATGTTGTCTCAAACCATACGCCTTGGTGTATGTACTCAGAACACCCACCTAGCACATGCTAGGTAACACATCTGAGATAGCCCCCACACGAGCACTTCGGCTTCCCATAGGTCGGAGTTTTCGTTTTTCAGGCCATTTCTTTCTTAATATTTGTCATTTGATATTGTTATTGCCTACTACTTCCCACGCCTCTAGCGGGGCACGCTACTTCTTTGCTATTTGAAATTTAACATTGAATTCCCCCACATTCCACATTTCAGATACCACATTCTATGTATATTTTTGCTATACTACCTACGTAGAAACAGACTTTATATACCCTAATGCAACACCATCGTGCCTTTACGACATCAAAAAATTTTCCTCTTTACTCTATTGTTCCTTGCAGTAGCTGTGTATTTTCTTAATGAAACAGGACAAGTGCACTTTTTTTACTGGAAGTACTGGTGGTATGACATCATGATGCATTTTCTCGGTGGTTTTGTTGTATCTGGATTTGGATCGTGGGTATATATTTGTCCTACCTCATCAAATAGTATGACTCTTCGACGTACACTCGCACTCTCTGTTGGTATTGGTATGAGTATTGGTATCGGCTGGGAGTTGTTTGAATATTTCAACGGTATATATGCCGATCAACCCGGCATCGTTGCTGACACGGCAGGAGATTTGTTCATGGATTGTATCGGCTCAATTGTTTCAGGGCTTGTGGTGTACTGTACATTTATACGACTACGTTGCATAGAATAACTATGTCAGACACTATGAATACACACACAGAGAAGGGGCATGTAACACTTGGATTTTATGGTGGCGTTGGTACCGTAACTGGTGCGAATTTCCTTTTAAGTACTCCGGAAGGAAACGTTATTGTTGATTGTGGTATGTTTCAGGGTATGCGTATGTGCAATCCAAATAATGCAAATATGTTTGGATATGATCTCTCGACACTCGATGCCCTCATTGTGACACACGCACATATTGATCATATTGGACGTATTCCAAAATTAGTGAAGGATGGATTCCGTGGCCCTATTTACTCAACTATCGAAACACGGGAGCTTGCCGAAGTAATGCTTCCTGACGCTGCTGGTCTCATTGTGAAAGAGGCGATTTTGTGCGGAGAAGAACCTTCATATACTGCCGAAGATGTTGCGCCAGTGTTTCTTCAGTGGAAAACGGTTCCGTACTATACGCCGTTTACCATTGCTGATATGACGTTTGAATTTAAAAATGCAGGCCACATTCTTGGTTCGGCGCTTGTGCAATGTATCCACCCGTCCGTTGGAAAGATTATATTTACAGGTGATTTGGGTAACTCGCCGTCGCTCATTATGAAAGACACGGATGTTATTGAGGATGCAAATATTTTAGTAATGGAGAGCGTGTATGGGGATCGTGTGCACGAAGAGGTGCCTGACCGTCTCGCACAATTAGAAGACGTTATTGAAAACACCATTAAAAACAAAGGTACACTTCTTATTCCAACATTTTCGATTGAACGCACACAAAATATTCTGTATGAAGTAAATATGCTCATTGAAGAAGCACGTATTCCACACATTGATGTGTATCTTGATTCGCCACTGGCGACAGCGGTAACTGAAGTGTACAAACGTCATCCAGATAACTTTAACGAAAAAACACAACAAGCGATTGCGGCGGGGGATGATGTGTTTGCGTTCAAAGGATTGAGGGTGGTGAGCTCTACACAAGAGTCAAAGGCGATTTATGAAACTCCGGGGCCAAAAATTATTATTGCTGGTTCAGGTATGTCACACGGAGGACGCATTATCGGGCACGAAAAGCATTACCTCTCAGATCCGTTGTGTACGTTGTTGATTGTTGGATATCAAACGCCGGGAAGTTTGGGGCGACAGCTCGCCGATGGTGCAAAGAAAGTTACGATCGGAAAAGAAGAAATTGATATTCACGCCACGGTGCGCTCAGTATCAGGGTATTCAGGTCACCGTGATATGAATGGCCTCATCCGTTTTGTGAATGCGACAAGTTTAACCCTACGAAAAGTGTTTGTAACAATGGGCGAGCCAAAGACATCTCAATTTTTTGCACAACGACTTCGTGACTACCTTGGTGTGAATGCTGTCTATCCAAATCTCCATGATGTGGTGGATATCTCAAAGTAGGGGACGTTAGGGGCGGGAGGTTGGAACTCGGCGATTAGTTTTAGTTTGGTTATTGGTCATTTGCTATTTGATGTTGTTTCGGATTTCGGTGTTCGTCTTTCGAATTTTCGTTGATTATTGTTGTTTGGTTATTGGATATTTGCTATTTGATGCTAATATTTAAGTGCACCTTTCTAGCTTCTAGTCTCTAATATCTAGTATCCAACCATGTCTCTCCGAAAAAAAGTAATTCACGATATAAAAATATGTGTGTCGGGTGCCGCCGAGACATCATCGTGTGGTCCACGTGCGTATGAAGTTGCAAAAGAACTCGGACGCGAAATTGCTCGGCAAGGAGCGGTGATTGTTACAGGTGCGACAACGGGTTTTCCGTTGTGGGCAGCAATGGGTGCAAAAGATGCAGGTGGGCAATCAATAGGTATTTCTCCGGCCGCGTCTGAACGCGAGCACGTTGAGGCATTTCGGTTGCCATTGGATTATATGGATATGATTGTGTACACAGGTTTTGGCTATTCTGGTCGCGATCTCATTCTCACGCGTTCCTCAGATGCAGTATTGTTTGGGTGCGGACGCATTGGGACGATTCACGAGTTTACGATTGCATTTGAAGACAATAAGCCGATTGGTATTTTGGAAGGGGAGTGGATGACCGATGAAACAATCAAAACTATTTTAGAGCGAAGCAATCGCACGCACGACAGGGTGGTGTTTGATACAAATCCAAAAAAACTCGTTGAAAAAGTGATGCTTCTCGTCAAAAAAGATAAAGCTGACGACCGCATGACTTCCAGCTACCGCCCCGCTGAAGAAGGGGATATTCTCGGCTAATTCACCGACCTGCCTGCGTAGGCAGGTCGCCCCGCCATTCTGTAGAATGGCGGGGCTCACTTCGTATGTTTATGGAGATAAAATTTTGATAAAGTCGATTACTATAGGTGGTTGCATTTCTTTAGGTCGGGGCGTAGTATTTCATCAGATTATACCCAGTTGCTTGCGAAACTATCTAGTGTGGAGGTATCCAGTGTCTTCCAAAGAGATTATTGGAAGAAGGTTAATTCTCCGTCCAATACGAGAGGGTGATCTCCAACTTCTCTACGAGTGGCGTAATGAGATACATTTCCGAAACCGATGCTCAAACCGGAAGTATAAAGTTACTTTCCAGGAGTTTATCTCTGAAATTCGTGCTGATTTTTCAAAAGATCGACACGAACAGTGGATAATCTTGAGGAAGCCATCACGGGGTCCGGTTGGAACAGTTTACACCTACAACTTTGACAAAGACGGAAAACACAGCTTTCTAAGTCTGTATGCCGTTCCGCGTCTCTGGGGTTCGGGTCTCGGGGTTGAGTGTCTGGCTCTTCTCGCGGAGTATCTGTTCGGCGAGTTTGAGCTGTACAAGTTATATATGGACGTATATGAGTACAACGCTCGAGTTGTTTCAGCACTAACAAAAGCGGGACTTTCCGTTGAGGGAAGATTCAGGGGTCATAGACTTTTAAGAGGAAAGCGCTACGATGTTGTTAGGTTTGCTCTATACCCAGACGTGTTGTTCAAACACGAAAAGCTCATAAGGTCTTTTCAGGTACACAACGCGGAAAGGAGGTGATATACGTGAGCAAGTACAGCGAGAAGGACGCCAGCAAGGATACAGGCTCCTCTTCTAAGGAGACCTCTCGTTCCTGGCATGACGCTCGAGATGACTCTGGTGCTCGTAGTGGTGGAGACAAGGAGCATTTTGAGAGTGCTCCTTCGTGGGCAGACTCAACCACAGAGTCAGGTATTTCGCTTTTTCCCGAAAGAAGTTCGTCGGGCGGAAGCGGCAAGTAGCACAGGGTAGTACAATGATGGGGGTGCTGAAGCCGGCATCCCCATTTTCTATACGACAATCATGGATATTCGAAAACTAAAAATTAAAGCGGGAGAGTATTGTCTTGTTATATATCAAGATGCTTCGTATGCGTATCAGTTGCCAAAAATAAAAAATACTTTTTTATATCCAAAACTTTCAAAAAGCGTCGGGCGTGTGCGACTACTTCACAGAGACTATCTTGATTTGGGTACGGTATGGGTTTGTGAAACAGATATGTTTAAAAATGGTCTCATCATTCCCATGTCTGCGATACGTTCTATCAAAAGGTTATCTTTGTATGGTAAAAAATAATGACAAAAAGAAGAAGGTGACAATCTATTGGAACGATATTTTTGTGTACCACGACGGTGCAATACATAAACCAACCCCCGCATATACCGAGGGTGAACTGATACGTCAGAATAAGAGGTTTCTGTTTCTAAAGAATCCAGAGACGATCCTCTTCTCCCCTCGTGGTCCCAAAAATCATCCAAACAGAAAAGCGAAGTGGTATGTCATCCCACGTGTTTTGATATCAAGTATAGTGTATGTTGAAAAAAAATAGCACAACAAAAAATATCGAACTGTTTACGTGGAGTATTAAAAAAACAAATCCACTCAATCCTCTTGGTCATGATGTGACTGTTTGCACGGCAGGGTTTGTTGTACGGGAATCAAAAACATATGTCTGGGTTGCTAACTCCGAAGGAAATAGCGGATACCTAGATATCAACCGTATACCTAAAAATGATATTATTTCTAGGGCTAGGTTTTAAAATAGGAGAATCTGGTCTATAGGGGATAGAAATACCCTTACATACATGGTTTTTTGTTTGTTTGAGTGGAAGCTACTGAACCATAACGGTGAGGTTGACAATGTGTTTCTTTGTGATATAATAGAAATCAGAAAACATGTGGGACGACCCCCTCATGTAGAAATAGGAGGATGCCATGAACTGGGTGACGGGATCTGTTCTCGCGCTCGTCTGTTGGGCGGCGATTTACGTTTTCGCCGCAAAAGCTGCGCACAACGGGGCAGAGATCAATCTTGTCCTCGAAGTGCTCGGATCCCTCGCTGTCGTGGCCTTCATGTGCCGTAACATCAGCTGGGGCATGATCAAGGCCAACGAGGTCACCCTCGAGTCCTGCCTCTACGGACTTGCGGGCGGTGTGCTCTACGGACTGGGGCTGTATTTTTCCCTCTCCGTGTTCACGAGCACTCCCGAACGTATCAACGAGAGTTCGGTTATCGCTGGGATGAATCCCGTCCTGGCGGTGGTTCTCATCCTCATCGTCCAGAAGTTGTTCCCAAAGTTCATCAGTGAGGTGGGGACGCTTCGGCCGACGCAGTGGGCCGGTGTACTGTTCGCCGCTCTGGCCCTTGTCCTGATTACGTGGGACGAGGGGTGGACCGAAGGTATCACCACTGCTGTTAAGAAGTTCTTTTAACCAACGACTGGTTGTCGTTGATGCAGCCACAGGATTAGGAACCCTGTGGCTTTTGCGTTCTTAGGTTTTTGATAGATAATGGATAGTACTAATTTTAACCTTATATGGAAACAATCAACTTTGGTGAGCATCTAACAATTGATGGATACGACGGTAACCCGGACAAACTCAACGACAAAGAGCTCGTGTTGTCATGTTTACACGAACTTCCAAAATTGCTAGGCATGGGTATTCTTTCAGAACCACAAATATTTTTTGCTAAAGGAGATGACCAGAAAGACCCAGGTGGATGGAGCGGATTTGTGGTTATTATCGAAAGCCATATCAGCATTCACACATTTCCAAAGCGAAAATTTTTAAGTGCGGATGTGTACACGTGTAAAAATGGTTTAGATGTTGATTTTATTCTAGATTTTTTTAAGAAGAAATTTGAACTTCAGGAGATAGAAAAAAATTTCATTAAACGTGGGACGCGATACCCTCTGCACGATATAGTGTAGTTCGTGTGGAATTACAGGTACCCCCATTTTTTTAGTTTTTCTTCATCTTTTTCAACAAAAGATTTTGCAAGATCATTTCTATAAAACATTTTGGGAATGTGGATGTCTTCAATGCGTCTGTACAAAAGCTTTTGAGCCTCGGGAACCGTATTGGCAAGCGCAGTAACATACATCGCGTATCCTCTATCGCCAGAGATAAAGTAACTTTCTTCTTCCTTTTTTGATATTTCTTCAAAATGTATATGTTTAATTTCTTCTGTGGCGTATGGACCAAGGGTAACAGGAACTCCGCGACTTGAGATGGGGTGGCCTTTAAAGTGAAATGGAAATGGCGGGAGAGCAATTGTGGCCACAATGCCGTAACCAGGCTTCCACTTCAAGTCATAGGGCTCTCCACTAGCAACTGCAAATAAAAATTCACCCCATGGAGAAGAGTGAATTTCAGTGTGAAGGTGAATTATTGGGCAACCAAAACGAGCTGTTGCTTCAGTGGGGAATGCGCCGTTTTCATTAACAATACAATTGATACTAAAATCCCCACGAAAATCAGCTTTTTGTAAAAAAGGTTTGATTTTCGCGAGGGTTTCCTGAAACAATGTGTTGTTTTCGTTGTCGTCGTACCATGCAAGGGTTCCCATTTCAAATGTCGTTGGGCCAATGTCGCCAGGGAAGAGACGTTTGTGTTCTAGGCTTATTTCTATCGGTCCTACCCAGTCTTTTCCATTAAAATATCTTGCAGCACCGATTTCTATCCCGTCTATTTTTTTATGGAGGGTAATTCTGTCATATCCGTAGCCGCTCACTTCTTTGTAGTTTTCAAGCACGCAGATTGTATCTTCACCGCTCTCTAGACATCCAACATAGTTAAATTCTTTTTCGGGACCATTTTGTTTTATCACCCACGTACCTTTATTCTCCCTAATAAAATCGATTGCCTTATCAATATCGGTAAAATCGAGGAGGGGCACAGTTTTTATTCCATGGTGTCTAAAGATCTCTTGCCCGAAGTAGCGATTTGTTTCGAGTCGCTCTCCAAATTCGGAACCACCGAACACTCTATATCCACTTGCCCTGAGTCTATTCTGGATTCTGGCGAATCCAACATCATCAAAAACAATAAGTCCATCTTCGCCGACCCAAGATAGCTCAGCGTGCCAGTCCAAGGTTTGGGTAATGAGCCCCTTTAAGTTGTCGCGCCTGTCAGGGTCATCAATATAGAGCTTAACTTCATGCCCCTCGTCCTGAAGGATGAGGGCAAGATTTCCGGCAAGTAGGTCCTTTGAGATAAATAGTATTTTCATGTAAGATGGTATATGTCATAGTAACTGTATATGGACAAAAAATCAAAACTCCTAATAGGTCTTGTAGTGCTCGCCGTTTTCTTGTCAGTGAGCTACACATTTTATAAAAGTGTTATTTTGAAAGACATTCGGTTTATTAATACTGATGTAGGAACGCCACAAGAGGTGGTTGAGACTATTTGATAACTCTATGATTACTGAGAAAAAAAATGAAAAGTATTGGTCAATGACAGAGGGTGTATTTAATTGTCTGATTGATTCTAAAAGAACACTTGCTTTTGGAAAAGCAATAAAAAATACAGTAAAACCAGGTGATGTTGTGGTTGACACCGGAGCTGGTTCGGGTGTTTTAGCAATGCTTGCTGCTGATGCAGGTGCTCGAATTGTGTATGCGATTGAAGTTGATAAAAAAAATAGTGATTTTCTTCAAAAAACCTTTGAAATGAATGGATATGATAAAAAAATTAAACTTATAAAGGGTGATGCGACCAAGGTTGATCTTCCGGAAAAGGTCGATTTTATTATGTGTGAAATGATAGCAACAGGTTTAATTGAAGAGCTTCAAATACCGGCAATGAACAATATTTTGCGTTTTGCTAAGAAAAAAACAAAAGTATTGTTAGAAAAATATGATAATTATGTCGATCTTGTATTCAATAAAAATTTTTTCTACGGACATGAATTTCCAATTGTTCGATATGAATATGCCGATTTAAAAAATTTAAAATCAAAAGTTCTTACGAAAAAATATCGTTATTCAACCACAAATCTTTCAAGGATTAATACGAATTCTATTGTCGATACGAGTATGAGCATTAAAATTACTCACCCAGGTTTGCTCAATGCAATTCGTATAAGTAGCGAAAGTATGTTTTGTGATAAAACAAAATTCTGGGATTCGTTTGCGTATAGTTACCCGATACTCCTTCCTGTAGATGCTCAAAATGTAAAACAGGGAGACGTTTTGAAACTTAATCTAAAATATGAAATGTGTGGAGGATTTAAGACGCTAAGTTATTCTTTGGTAAAAAAATAAAAGTAGTTATTTTTATGAATATTCCATATTGTGAAGGTACGCCAAATTTTCTTTATATTTTTGATACTAGTTTTGCTCCAACCCTGCTTTTTTATGCTTATGTGCCCGTCGTGTGTGTTGCTCTTTTTTTGGGAATTTTTGTTTTAATAAAAGACAAGAATTCATTACTTAGTAAGATTTTATTTGCAATTTCTCTTGCGTTTTCACTTTGGACTCTAAATATAATTGCGCAGTGGTTGACCCCCGCGTCACACCTCAACTACTTTTTTTGGCAGATTACACCACTTTTAGAGATTTTTATTCCGATTCTTCTTGTTTATTTTGCTTATGTGTTTTTATGGAAAAAAGATATAAGTATTTTAGGTAAAAATATTGGTTTTTTGGCCCTGGTCCCAGTTTTGATGTTGCTTCCGACAACATACAACATGAGTGCTTTTGATCCGAGTGCCTGTGAATCTGTAGTTGGACCACTTCTTGGATATGTGTACGGAATCGAAATTTTATCTATATTGTTTATAGTTTTTCTTGGCGTAAGGAGATATGCACAAAAAAATATTTCCATCTCTTTTTTACAGGTGTTGTTAGTTACTCTTGGCTCAGCTCTGTTTCTAGGTATTTTTTCGGCAACAAATATTTTTGGTGAATTAACCAAGCTATATGAAATAAACCTCATTGGTCCGATAGGGATGGTTTTATTTCTTGCTCTGCTTGCATACATGATGGTGAAGTTTTATGTCTTTAACACTCGTGTTATCGGAACACAAATGCTTGTGGCGGTGCTCTCTGTTCTTGTGTTCGCGATGTTGTTTGTGAGAAAAATTGAAAATATTAGGTACGTTATTATTGTGACTTTAGGATTAGTTTTTGCCGTCGGGGTTGCATTGGTTAAAAGTGTGAAGCACGAAATTACCTTGCGCGAAGAAACGCAGAAGCTTGCGAAGAATTTGGAATTTGCGAACATGCGTCAACTTGAGACCATGCGGTTCATCACACACGAAGTTAAGGGATATTTGACGGACGCGTCTGCGGGGTTTGATGCCATCACGAGTGGAAGTTTTGGTCCTGTTGCCTCAGACATTAAAGACATGTCACAAGAAGCACTTGCCCGTGTGCAGTATGGTGTGAATGAAGTAAAAAACTTCTTGCATGTGTCTGACTTTAAGACGGGAAAGGTAACATATGCCATGGAGAAAATAAATCTCACAGAGCTTCTCGTAAAAAGTGCTGAAGAGCTCAAAAAACGTGCGTCAGATAAAAAACTTACACTGGCGGTGAGCGTTCCAGAAGGGGATATGTGCACGATCTTGGGAGATGCTGATTATATCGTCAATCACATCTTGAAAAACCTTATCGATAACGCCATCAACTACACACCAGAGGGTTCGGTGACGGTGTCTCTTGCACACAAAGATGGTAAGGTGCTCTTCTCGGTGAAAGATAGTGGTGTTGGTTTGACGGATGAGGATAAGAAAGTGCTCTTCACTGAGGGTGGACGTGGAAAAGATTCACGCACCGTGAACGTGCACAGTACTGGTTATGGTCTCTTTATCGCAAAGCAAATTGTTACTGCACACAACGGACGCATCTGGGCCGAGTCCGGAGGACGAGGTAAAGGCTCCACTTTCCTCGTCGAATTCCCCGAAGTGTAGGCATGGTGTAGTATGTGTGGATTATGAAAAGAGAGGTTGAAATATTGGCGGAGGTATTTGATACGAAGAAAGCGGCTCTACGCAAGCTCAAAGGTTTGACGTTTCAGGGCAATAAAAAGACCCTAGACGTGTATTTTTTTGACCCTAAGAGAAAAGACCTACAACCAGACAAGCGTGGTCAACTAAAGCAGTGTTTGCGGGTTAGAAGTAAGGATGGAAAAGCATCCGTTGCATATAAGGTAGACCATTTTGATACGAAAGGGGTGTGGCTCTATTCAGATGAATATGAGACAGCGGTTGAGAATTTTTTGAAGACAGAAGAGATTTTTAAGAAGTTGGGATTGAAAGAATTGGTGCGGATAGAAAACACCAAGTCAACATTTGTAAATGATATCTATGAAGTTGTTCTTGAAGATGTTAAGGGTTTAGGTCTTTTTATGGAGGTTGAAAGGCACAATGTTGGCGCTCGGGAAAATATTGTAAAGGTGAAAAAAGAGATTGTGGATTGGATACAAAAAATGGGTATACGTGTGAGTGCTGAGCTTACGATGGGTAAACCAGAATTAATGTTACGAAAGAAAAAGGAGAAGTAGGGCACAGGCTCCACCCTCCTCGTCAAATTCCCTGGGGTGTAGGAGATAAAATTTTGATAAAGTCGAAAGTTGCTAAACCTTGACAACAGTTTTTGTAGTGATATAGTAAATTTACCCACTATTTTGGGCACACATACTATGACAACAACTTCTCACATTTCGAATATTGAAACATCTTGGATGCGCGGTAGCGTTGTGCTTCCTGCATTCAAGAAAAACGCTCGTTTTTCAGCGTTTTCAAGCCATAGGCGGTGTGTTCCGAGTACTTAATTTTCTTATTGAGTCTTTCAAACACCCCGCCTAGCAAGGCGGGGTGTTTCGTTCTTTAACAACCGAATACCCAACAAACACTCTTCCAACGAAAGGGGAGAATACTATGAGCAACGAGATGGAGGCAAAGGCACCGGCAACGTTCAAGGAGTTTCTGGCGGAGTTCAAAGAGACATGTGACACTGTTCGCTATGTGTTTCGTCTCACCGATTCTCCGGACGCACGCACGTGGCTCTACAGGAAGTACTTTCTTGTGGTTGTACTGATTCTCATGAGCATGTTTCAACCGAGAGTGACGGGAATGATTTTCAAAGGCGTCGTGAACAACAACGCCAACCGAATCATCCTGTCTGTCGCTCTTCTTGGCGCACTCATGCTCTTCGAGAAACTTGTTGCGCTTCTCTACTGGAGGGCGCACGAGTATCTCTTTGGACTGTCCACAGGAAATCTCTATGTACGGATTACCGAGCGGTTTTTTGAAAAGTCGCCCGGGCAACACCGTCATGTGAAGTCGCTCAACTACGAAAGTGTTAACAAAGGCAAAGACAAAGCTTTTGATATGCACGTTAATCAAGTTCCTGAGCTCGCGGAAGCAACGCTCACCATCGTGATCGCGTACGCTCTCGTGTGGACTGTTTCACCGTTTGGTGGAATAGTACTCGGGATTGCCATGTGCATTAACATTGCATGGTCAATCTACCTGAATTATCTCGTCGCGGTCGTGTGCACTCCCATCGAGCGCGACTTCAGTCGCTTCAGGCGTTTTTTTGCTGAGGTGTTTCGTCTCTTTGAACGTGTGTACGTCTCAAACCGAAAACAGTTTGAAGTCGAACGCATCACACAGCGGTGGCAAGATCTTGCTGTTCGTGATCGAACGTTTTGGTTGCGTCACGGCAAGCATGCGACTGCTATGGATATGGTTATGGTTCTCGCAGCACTGATTGTGATTGGTCGTGAATCACTGCACAGTATAGTAAACGACCAAGGCGCAGGTGCTGTTGCTGTGTTGTATCCACTCTTCGCGTGGTCGAGGCAGATTATCGGCGATATTTGGCGCATCAGACACACTGAACGCCGGATTTACGAGTCGGTTTCGTCGGTACGGGTTATGCGCGAAACACTCGACATCGTTCCTGATGTTGTTGACAGTGAAAACGCGCGCACACTCGATGCTGAGCACGCGTTGACGCTTGCGTTCGAGAACATCTCGTACTCGTATCCTCATTCAAACGGCACAATCCAGAACGTTTCGTTCTCGGTGTGTCCGGGAGAAAAAATCGCACTTATTGGTCCCACCGGGTCTGGTAAGTCAACGATTGAGTATCTTGCGATGCGCTTCATGGACCCGACATCTGGGCGCGTGTGCATCAACGGGCGTGACATTCGGGAGTATCAAAGCGGTTCGCGTCTCAACGCAATCGGATACATTCCGCAGAAGCCCCTCATCTTTGATGGAACCGTGCGGGAGAATCTCCTGTACGGTGTTTCTCCGCATGAGGGGTGTGTGTGGACCGACGCAGAACTTCTCGAACTCATGAACGATCTCGCGATTGACTTCGGGGTGCGTCCAGAGGGTGAAAATCCTCTCGACATCATCGTCGGTCGTGACGGTGTTCAGCTTTCGGGTGGGCAGGCACAACGTCTCGCAATCGGAGCGGCGGTTATCAAACAGCCGAAGCTTCTCATTGTTGACGAGGCAACGAGTGCGCTTGATTCGTCCACGGAAACGCAGACACTTGAAGGTTTGCGTAAGTGGATTAACGGATCCGGTATGCTCGTTGTAGCGCATCGTCTGTCGACGGTGCGCGATGCCGACCGCATTATCGTTCTTGCGAACGGTAAAATTGAAGCGGTCGGAACGTCGTTTGACGAGCTCGTTGGTTCTTCGGAAACGTTCCGGAAACTGATTGCTCATCAGGACCATCTGTTGGGGTAGGGTTGTACATTCAAAAACCCGCAGCACCGAAGTGCTGCGGGTTTTCTCTGTATGAGATTTTATTTTGCGGTTGTCTTTGTTTGAGGAGTAACTACTTGTTTAACGATGCGCTCGAATGTCTGAGGATGTGAGACAGCGATTTCTGCGAGCATCTTACGGTTGAGAGAAAACTTATTCTTGTGTACGAGCCCTATGAATTTACTGTATGAAATGTTGTGGGGAGCAATGGCTGCTGAAATACGAGTCTGCCACAATCGGCGGAAGTCGTTCTTTTTGTCTTTGCGGTGTGCAAATGCGTGCATTCCTGACTTAACGAGTGATTCTTTTGCGAGTTTCTCCTTACTTTTACGTGTATTACGAAAACCTTTTGCTCGTTTGAGCACGTTTCGTCGGCGCTTCATTGCAATTGTTCCTCGTTTTACTCGTGTCATGGTACAGGTTAGATATTAGAAATAGGGAATTACTTACTTGGGAGGTAGCGTGTGCGAACCTTTGGTGTCAACGAAATAATCTTTGAACGCTTACGTGCGAGTTGGGTACTTCGGGACTCCTTGGCATTGTAGTGGTTACCACCAGCTTTTCGGCCAACGAGTTTTCCCGTCTTGGTCACACGAAGTCGTTTTGAATATGCTTTGTTGGTTTTCATAGTACTGGGGGGTGAGAGGTTGGGAGTTGGGTGTTAGTGATTGGTTTTGGTTTTGCGGTTAGTTTGGTTTGGTTTAAAAAAGCCCGTTAGGGCTCACCTATAATACATTTTTTGGGTATTTTTGCAAGCCCATTTCCCAGTCCCAAGTATCTAGTCTCCAGTCTCTATTTTTACTTCTTTTCAAGCACCATACTCATTCCCTTGGGTGCCTGCTTCACAGGCTCGGCAATTTTGAAGTCAACGGTAATGAATTTGAGAAATCGTTCCATACGATCCTTAAGAAATGTTTTGTCGAGGTATTTTGCACGTCCTTGCAGGTAGAGTTCAAAACGAACACGGTGACCTTCTGCAAGCCATTCGGAGGCTTGTTTGGCCTTGATGCCCATACTGTGTTCTGAGGTACCAATTTTGACCTGCACACTCTTTGTTTCTGTTTGGTGTGATTTTGCCTTGTTTTCGCGAGCCTTTTTTGACTGTTCGTACAAGTATTTTCCGTACTCAATAATTTTTACAACAGGTGGAGTTGCGTTTGGAGAAATTTCGACGAGATCGAGTCCGTATTCGCGCGCTTTGCTAAGCGCTTCTTCGCGGGGAAGAACGCCGAAATTTTCTCCATCGGGACCCATCACGCGCATTTCAGGTGCGGTAATAAATGCATTTATACGAACACGATTTCTGTTTGGGGTACTCAAAGTAGTAGAAGTTAGAAGTTGGTGATTGGTTTTGGTTTGGTGGTTGGTTAAAATGTAGCGCTACTATAGCACATTTTCCTGTTTATACAATATTTTATCGGTGGTTCTTTTTGCTGGCGCGCTTCTGTAGTTTTGCTATAGTTAGTCTGCACAATAATAATGCACAACACAGGTTACGTATGGATACTATTCAAAATAATCAAAACAAACAGAAGATTCTCATGGTAGATGATGACGAGTTTCTTGTGTCGTTGTATCAAAAAAAAGCAGAGAGTTATCCTGTGGAACTCCACGTTGCTCTGAGTGGTGAAGACGCGCTTGCGCAACTTCGTGAGGGATTCGTTCCTGACATCATCGCACTCGACGTTACCATGGCAGGATTGAGTGGTATTGATGTGGTTAAAGCGATGCGAGCTGAAAAACTTGCACCAAACGCGCGTGTTGTTATTCTTTCAAACAATAATGAAAATGATCTTGCAAAAGATATGCAGGAATATGGTGTGTCAAAGTTTATTATGAAGGCATCACTGCTGCCTTCGCAGGTGTTTGATGAACTCCTGTCGATTGTACAATCTAAGTAGTACAGACGAGACGTTCTCTCACTGTTAAACTCTCATTTTGTATGGAAACAGCTCACAAAAAAGTACTCATGGTTGACGACGATGAGTTTCTTTTGTCGTTATACCAAAAACGTGCAACAGCAGAAGGTCTCAATTTGCGTACTGCATCAAATGGAAAAGATGCTCTCGAAATTCTTCGAAAGAATGAGTTTGTGCCAGATATTGTGGCACTCGATATTACGATGCCGGGTATGTCGGGTCTTGATGTGTTGAAGGTGGTGCGTGAAGAGCACCTTGTTCCAGACGCAGAAATTGCGATTCTATCTAATACAGCTGACGATGCGGCGATTGCGGTTGCAAAAAAAATGAATGTACACACATTTATTTTTAAAGCAGCATTTCCACCCTCACAAATTTTTGATGAACTGTTTTCGATGAAAAAAGAAGAGGGAAAGTAGTGGGATGGTATCTGGTATCTGGTATCTGGAATGTGGAATGTGGGGGGAATTCAATAGCAAATTTCAAATAACAAAGAAGTAGAAAGTAGCGTGCTCCGCTAGAGGCGGGGGAAGTAGAAAGCAAAAAGAAAAAACCCCGCACATGAAAGCTGTGTGGGGTTTTGCGCGGGGCGAACTCGCGTGTTAGCGAGCTTTGCAGAGCTTCATCTTGATGAGAAGATCGCGGACGACGTGCTCGAGCAAATCCGAGATGGGGAGTCTAGCGAATTAGTCCATCTCTGAGTTGGTGGACGAAAATGATATAGTAGACATATGGCACAGTTGATTCAAAACAAAAAAGTACTCCGTGATGTTGAAGTTCTCGAACATGTTGAGGCAGGCATTGAGCTCAAAGGGTACGAGGTGAAATCAATACGCGCAGGTAACGGCTCACTTGATGGGGCGTATATTGTTGTGCGTGCAGGGGAAGCGTTTTTGGTGAAGATGCACATTGGGCCATACCAACCTAAGAATCAACCTGAAAACTATGATCCTGAAAAAACACGAAAACTCCTCCTTTCTAAGAAACAAATTCAGGAATTAGCTGATGGAGAAAAACAGAAAGGATTGACAATAGTGCCATTATCGATGTATAATAAGAAAGGGTTTATAAAAGTTGATTGTGCCCTCGTGCGTGGAAAGAAGAAGGGAGATAAGCGCGAGTCACTCAAAAAGAAAGAAGCGCAAAAAGATATGCGTCGTACTTTGAAAAGAGAATACTGATGAGGCACCGCCGAGGCGGTGCAAGTTCAAAATCCAAATATCAAAATCCAAAATATATTTTTTTGAGTTTTGTACTTTGAGCTTTGTGCTTGTTTCATCTCGGGGGATGCCTCGTTTCGACAATGTGACAATTGTTATACGTGCGTGGTGGAAGTGTGCTGACTTCCTTAAAACAGTACAAACATACCTGCAAAATCTGCAGTCAAAAGTCCATACTTCACAGTATCGGATTTCGCTTACGCTCTTGCATAAAGATTCTTGTCCTTCGGGACAAGTTGCCTAAGCGACGTCTTCTGACATCTTCGTTCGAGAGGTGTTAGCGGGTGTAAACCAATTCGAACTAGCGTACTCGGATGTTCCGACGAATACGTAACACTAATCGGTTCTGGCACGCTATCGTTTCGCCTGTCTTTAAGATAGTGTGTAAGACCTCAAGACAACGCTAGATTACGTAGACTCGTATGGCATTACATATTGGACGTGGGGTCAAACCCACCATCTCCACATTTCAAAAATCAGCTCCGCATGTCGGAGCGATTTTTGTTATGTGGAGATGAACACAACACCTGCGTGTTGTGTGGGCGGGTTTGAGCGGTCGGAGCGATGTGCCAAGGGCACACGCGAGACGAGCCTACGAGCACTTAGGATTTTGGAGCACAGAGTGCGAACAAAATACTTAGTGACTTGGAGGTCATCGCCACCATCTCCACAAAATTAATGAGTCGTAGACGAATATAATTTTGTAGGCTCCCGATTTTTCTGTCGAGTACGACATTTAAAATCGCAGTCCCATTTCGGGGATGCCGCACATTGTGCGGCGCCACATCATTATTTTAAACGAACCGCCCAAAGGCGGTTTTCGTTTATGGACTAATTCGCACGAATAAGACCATCGTTGACATTAATAGAATGCGCGGGTATCTTCGTCAGTAGCAGTGTGTTCTTTATCAACAGAGGAGAACTTCATGAATAAGAAGAAGCGGTTTGTATGTCCGATGTGCCTCAAGTTTGCCAAGACCAGGTGGGTAGTGGTTAGAGATCGACGTTTGCGTCGTTTTTTCTTCCAAAGTCCGGTGCACAGGTGGCGAAGGGTTACCGTGTGTCACAACAGGTGGGTAGGCGAGTTTCGAGTTGGAAAGGTTGCTCCAAATGGGAGTAAGCCTAATTCACGACATCTGTTGTATTGGGATTAACGGAGGAGGTACACATGTTCAAAGAACCTGTGGAGTGGATTGAAATTGACAGGGACATCTCTGGAAATGGTTGCCTTGTCAGCGTAGGTCTCGCGCTCGGTCTCATCGGACTTTTGTTCGTTCGCTGTTTCTCCTCGGGATACGCGTTTTTCAAAAAGAAGTTTCAAAAGAAGTTCTAGGTCACAACACAAGCTCCAAACGAAAAAGCCCACACAACATGCTTTACGTAAGGAGCTTTTTCGTTTGCTTTGATTTATTGACAAACGGAGGGTTCGTAGATACATTCATTCGTAGAAAAAGTTCGTTTCATTAGCCACAGACAAAAGGAGATTGCAATGTTGTTCACATTGCTCAAAGCGCTTTTGATGCTCATTGGTCCATTGGGAATGGTAGTTGTGGGTTTCGTTACTGTCATACTGTACGCTCCACGGAAGATTCAGGACGTCTCTGGTTGTCTCGGCGCGATTGTGGGAGTGATTCTCTGGGGAGAATTGGTGTACCTTGGATATCGCGCGGACACTGACCAGTATCTTTTCTGGTCATGGGTCGCTGTGTGTGGTGTTGGTTGGGCGATTTTTCTCGCCGCCTGCGCCGCCTATGGCATTGCGTGCGTCTTGGCCAGTCAAAAAGAGTAGTTGTCTGTTCGTTACGGCGCCCCGCGTGTGGGGCGCTTTCGTTTTTTATACTGTTTTGTGTTACATGCTATACATCTCTCGTGTATAATAACGTTCACATGAAGTCTACAACACCAAAACAACAGCAGGGTGGAAAAAAGAATGAGCCAGGGGAAAAAATAGGATCACCGTTTAAAAATAACCCATTTATGGTGAATGTGGGGCTCACTATTTTATTACTTATTGTCCTTTCGTTTGGATATGATTTTTTTAGTACACAAAAAACTCCAGAAGATATTCCTCTGTCACAAGTTGCCAATGATGTTGCTGGGGGAAGTGTGAAATCAATTATCGTACGTGGGGACAAACTCGAGCTTACCTACACGGATGATGTTGTAAAAAAATCTGAAAAAGAGACAGGAAGCTCTCTTGTTGAAACACTTGCATCATATGGAGTTTCTCAAGAACAACTTGCAACAACAACACTCTCAATCAAACAGGAGTCTGGCTTTTGGTATTGGGTGTTAAACCTAGCACCAATTCTTCTTCCGCTTGGTTTCATTATCTTTTTCATTTGGATGCTCACACGACAGGTAAAGGGTGCGGGGATGCAGGCATTTTCATTTGGCCAATCACGCGCAAAGTTCTTTGACCCACGAGATAAACTCAAAATTACATTTAAGGATGTTGCTGGTGTAAAAGAAGCAAAAGAGGAACTGCTTGAAATTGTCGACTTCCTCAAAAATCCAAAAAAGTTTTTGAAAATCGGTGCGCGTATTCCGAAGGGTGTGCTCTTGATGGGTGCTCCTGGAACAGGGAAGACACTCTTGGCACGTGCCGTTGCAGGTGAAGCGAATGTTCCATTCTTCTCCATTTCTGGTTCTGAATTTGTTGAGATGTTTGTAGGAGTTGGTGCATCACGTGTTCGTGATTTGTTTCAAACGGTAAAGCGTTCTGGTCCAGCAATTATTTTTATTGATGAAATTGATGCTGTTGGGCGTATTCGTGGTGCTGGTCTTGGTGGAGGTAATGATGAGCGTGAACAAACACTCAACCAAATTCTTGTTGAAATGGACGGATTTGAACCAAATGCAGAAATTATTGTGATGGCTGCAACCAACCGACCAGATGTGCTTGACCCAGCTCTCCTTCGTCCCGGACGATTTGATAGACGTGTACGTCTTGACTTACCTGACCGCGCCGATCGCGAAGCAATTCTTGGTATTCACGCACGAAGTAAACCTCTTGCGGAAGATGCAAATTTGAAAGTGATTGCAGAACGGACCCCAGGATTCTCGGGTGCAGATTTACAATCGCTTATGAATGAGGCAGCGATTCTTGCAGCACGAGAGAACCGTACATCCGTATCACAGTTTGATTTGATCCGCTCCATTGAAAAGGTGATGCTTGGTCCAGAGCGAAAGAGTCACATTTTGACAGACAAAGAAAAGAAAATTACTGCATACCACGAAGCGGGTCACGCACTTGTTGCATCGGTGCTTCCGAACTCAGATCCAATTCACAAAATTTCTATCATTGCGCGCGGTCATGCAGGAGGATACACACTCTCACTTCCTCTCGAGGAGCGTCGATTGCTCTCACGTAAAGAATTTATTGATCGGCTTGCAATGACGCTCGGTGGCTACGCAGCAGAGATGCTCATCTTTGGTGATGTGACGACAGGGCCATCAAATGATTTGCAAGTAGCGTCTGCTCTTGCTCGAGATATGGTGATGCGATACGGCATGTCAGAAAAACTTGGACCAATCGCGTTTGAAGATGATGATATGAAGATGGCAACGAATGGAGTAATGCAGGAAGGTGCGGGATACTCAGAAAAAGTTGCAGCTCTTATTGATGAAGAGGTGAGCAGCTTCATTAAGAGTGCGCTTGTTGAAGCAGAAAATGCACTGAAGAATCACCGTACGCCGTTGGATGCAATTGTGGTGCACTTGCTCGAAAAAGAGACGATAGAACAAGACGAATTCGAGGCTATTTTGCGCACACACGGTATTGCGGTTAAGAAAGACGCACACACAGAAAAAGTGGTATCATAGTTTATACACTCTAATTATCTATATATGTTTGGAAATATCTTTGAAAAAAGATCAGAAGGCCGACTGGTTCCTTCGCGGGGAAGTGAGGATATTGCAACAAAGACTCCAGGATTAGACGGAGTTGATCGCGCAAGAGGCGCTGTTGTTGGTCAAGTTGAGGGCACAAATACACCAGGTCTTGATACGCTTGATCCATCAATAGAATCCCCAGTTGTGGCATTGGCCGAAAGTTTTGGTGCATCAGTAGAGAGTGGGGAGGCTATTATTAGACGCCCTATTTCTGTGGCAAAAGTTGGACCGATTGGTCCTCATACCCCAGAGGAAATAAATAAAGGGAAGAGGCTTTCTGGCACTGTTGGGAATATTGCGCAACCACAGGAGAGTAACAATGAAAGTCCTGAGGAACGAGAAGAAAGGTGGCGACTGGGTGTGATAGAAGCATTCAAAAAATTGCCATTTCGTCCTGAAGAGGCTGTTGGTGGGATTGAGCTTCAAGAAGTTGTGCGAAAAATACAGGAACTTGGTTTTGCAACAGAAAAAGATGCACGTATGTCGGGGTTTGAAGAAGGTATGATTAGAATAATAAAAGATCTGGTACGGCAGAAAAAGACAGGGTAGATTTGACTTCTTCTATTTTTGTAATATATTTATCTTAGTAACGTTCCTACTCATGGAGGTGGTATATGAGAGTCGCTCACGCGGTCTCTCGAGACCGCCACCAACTTCGACTTGTTCCTCGCGAAGGAACGAAGCTCTCAACTGACCAGAAAGAGTTTCTCGACATACTGCACCGAGAGGCGATTCTATCGCCCCGAGCAACGGTCGTGTGGAAAGAGCTTCAAAGTCAGGGGCTCAGTGCTCGGCAAGCGTTTGCTGCGTACTGGCTCATGAGAGATTTGTTTGTCGGGAAAGGTTTCAAGGGGTTTAATCAGGATGAACTTTTTGCGGTTCTTCGCGAAATCGAGGAGCAAAATCCACCGCTTGTGGGGTGAGGTACCCCGCAAGCGTCAGGGCAGATGCACATCGTGCATCTGCCCAATTTCTTTTCCACAGAGAAGGTGCCGATAGCCAAACATGTGTGTCTTTTTTGTAGTACCATTAGTGTATGGCTGATTCAAAAAAACGTATCCTTATTATTGAAGATGAAATGCCATTGCGGGGCGCACTTCGTGAGTTTTTAATACGTGAAGGATTTGCTGTTCTTGAAGCCGAAAATGGTGAGAAAGGTTTAGAGATTGCAACACGCGAACATCCAGACCTCATCTTGCTTGATATTGTTATGCCTCACATGGACGGTATGACCATGCTTTCGTTCTTGCGAAAGGACGCGTGGGGAAAAACAGTGCCTGTTATTATTTTGACAAACCTTTCAACAACAGACGAAAAACGAAACAGCGACATTACCGAATTGTTGCCGTCATTTTATTTGATAAAAAGTGATTGGAAATTGGAAGATCTCCTCGAAAAAATACAGGAGTGTCTCGTTTAGTTTTTTTCTTGCGTGAGTATTTTGTTGAGTGTAAGTAGTGATGAAATATTGTGTTGCACGTAATCAATGCGAATTGAGTAGTTCTCTAAACTTTCGTGAAATCCTCCAACTCCATCAAGGTTTCCGTGTATGTCGCGTAATTGCTGTGCGGTAAATTGTGTTTGTAGTTGAAACGCGATAGCGCGCTTCATTGTGTTGAGTGCTTTTGATGCGTAGAGTGTATCTCCTGTTTTTGTAAAAAGAGTATATGCAGCGCCGAGGCCCTCGCTTCGTGTTGCTGTTGGTGTCGAGCGTGGTGGGTCATAAAAACCACCATTCCATTGTGTCCGTGCACCGGTTTCGTTGATGTGTTGTGCCGAGATAATAGAATCAACAATACGTTGTGTATGTGTGTAGTAGAGTTCGTCTGGACGGTTTGAATAGAGTTCATTGAGTGCGTAGAGAAGCCAGTGATCATGATTGAGATTTGTGGTTGTAACATTCGCGTCGCGGGCTTCAATGAGCCAGTGTGCTCCTCTGTGTGCTGCGTCAATCCACTGTATATTTTTATCAAGTGCGTAAAGTCGTGTAAGGGCAAAAATAGATTCTCCAGGATAATAGTCTGATTCAAATGTAGTTTGGTCACCTGTGTCTGTTGCAACTTTGTGAACAGTAAATTCTCCGTTGGGTGCTTGTACTGCTGTGATGAAATGTGCAAGTTTTTGTGCAAGGGTGAGATAGGGGTGCGTGCCGATGACAGGTGTTGTGAGAGAGACGTATTTTGAAAAGGCGAGTACGGCGAGTGCATTCCCACCAAGTTTTGTTTCGCTGTTTTCTTCAATACAGAGTGCGTTGGGTATGTTTGGACACGGAACTGCAGAGCGCGCGAGGTACTCGAGGGCGTGCTCTGCTACGGTGAGATATGTTTGTTCGCCCGTTGCTTCATAGAGCTCAAGAAGTGCGTAGGTTGTTCCCGCGTGGCGAACGATATTGTATGCATATGATTCTTCGTTCGTAACAGGATTATACTCATATACAAAAGAGCCATCAGCATTTGCGTTGGTAACAAGGTAGTTGCCACCGAGACGCGCAGAGTCAAGGTATACACTCTCGCGTGTGAAATATGAAAAAAGACCAATCCCGAGTAGTAGGGTGCCACCAACAATCATCATGTACAGTCCCTTTCTTTTTTCTTTCATAACGCTGTCCGTCCCTATGGATTCGAACCATGAACCGCCGAGGATATCTTTGATATGAAACTTCGTTCGGACTATGCAAATCTGTGTCCGCCCCCATGGACTCGAACCATGAACCGCCGAGGTATAAGCTCGGTGCTCTAACCAATTGAGCTAGGGGCGGACACAAATTTTCAAAAATCCTCACTCGTTTCCATATCTACGATACACCAGGTTCACTCGCTCGGAGAAGAAAACAAGTTCTCTTCTCCTCACTCGTTGCCTGCCGTAAGCTCGGTGCTCTAACCAATTGAGCTAGGGGCGGGCAACAGTAGCTATTGTGATATCTGAAGTGCTTGAATGCAACTGTTTAATAACCACGTGGTCAAACGTTGTACGCTATAAAAGACGGTCGTCTTCTATGGCGTACATGTCTTTGCCTAGCAGTTTAGCTGTAACTTTACTACAATGGGAGCACATTCATCTATGGGAGCACCACTCACAGGGTACAACAGTCTTGCTGACGCACTGGCGAAAGCACAATTAGGACACGAAATTGCGTTTCGTGCGATTTATGAACATCTTGTAGATCGCATATTTTCTTTCGTCCGTCCTCGAGCTCGTTCACGTGATGAAGCAACAGACATTGTACAAGATATTTTTGTGGATGTGTGGGGGGCGATGCCGCGTTTTACGTATATATCGGATGCGCACTTCTACAGTTTTGTGTTTACGATTGCGAAACGTCGTCTCATTCGTCACTACAAAACACACACTCACGAGTCATTGGATGATTTTGAACAGTATGAGCTCCCGCGTATTGAGGCAGATATTGTTGATCCGGATGGTATGCAAAAGCTCGTTAATCAGTTATCAGAAAAATATCGCGAAGTGGTTACGCTTCGATATTTTTCTGGGCTATCATTTGCTGAAATTGGTGACCTGTTGGGGACCACAGAAACAAACGCTAAGGTTCGCCATCACCGAGCACTTAAAGAGCTTCGAGAGTTAATGCAAAAATATGAATAACGAATTTTCAACAATCGAAGACCAACTCAAAAAGGTTTCCGTACATACGCTGTCACATGAGGAAAAAGATATGCTCTGGGTGTCTGTTGTGCGTGCGCATACCGTACGACCAGTGGTGTCACCGTACTCATGGATGGTGTTGGTGCACCGTCGTTTGATGGTGACTGTTTCTGCAGTACTTATTTTTGTTCTTGCTGGCGGAAGTACCGTTGCTCTTGCTGATAGCGCAAAACCAGGTGACACACTGTTTGCACTGGATCGTGCAACGGAAAACGTTGTTCTTGCGCTTACATCTGAGAGTAATAAAGACACGGTGCGTCTCGCAATTGCCGATGAACGTATTTCTGAACTTGAATCTCTTATTTCTGACGAATCCTCACGACGTCTTGCAATAGCAGCAGAGAATCCTCGAACTCTAACTGAAACAGAAGCAATGCGTGCTGCGTCGTCGTTTATGCCGGCGACATTTGCAACTGATGTTGCCACAAATACCGAGGAAAGTATTGGACAGGAGCCTCTATTTTCTAAGCAGGTAGCACCGGCGGATTCTTCGGAAGAAGTCACGCAGAATAAAGACAAAGAAAAAACAGAAGTAAAAGATAAAAAACAAACAGATATTGAAGAGGCACTGTCACTTGTTGGACAGATTTCAAATGATCTTGAGAAGAAAGGAAATAAAAAAGATCATGATTCTGTACGTCGTGCAATGAAACGTCTTTCAGGTAAGCTCGATAAACTTCCATCTGAAAAACATGACGTGTTTAAGGAGTCGTTTAAAAATATTTCTCCAGAAGTTGATACAGCGTTTCAGCCAGAAGAGAATGATGATGAAAAAATTCCTCAAGATGAAGTGAGTCCAATTCCTCCTTCTACTGAAGACCCTGCACAGGTTGGAACAACAACACAAAATGGGGAAGGAGGTGTGCAAGGTGAAAGTATCCACACAGGAGAAAAAATAGAAGATACGGAGAATACTAGGTGATATAGAATATAGGCGCTTCTTAGCACACCGGCTAATTCGTGCGAATTAGCCGGTGTGGTTGGTGTATACGGCGTACTTGCGATTTTTTCAGGGGGGGTAGCATGGAGATATTAGGAATTAAACATTTTTATGAAACAGGAAAAATATCAACCAACACCAGAGGAGATGAAGGCAGCGGAGGAAATGATGACGAAAGAAGAGAAAATGTAGAGCGAGGCACGAGCAGAGGGATTTGGAGTAGCAAAGAAGGAAGCAATGATAGAGAGTGGGAAGTACCAGTCGATTGGTGATTTTCATGAGGGGTACGCAGTAGCGACAAAGGTTAATTCTGGAGGGGAAGTATGGTCATCCTTCGAGGGAAAGTTTCAACAGCATGGTCCAAGCACTCGCCTCTATATTCTCAATGAACATTTTGAAGAAGTGGGTGGCCCATATTCGAGCGTTGAAGACTTTTTTGAAGATCGAGCTATAGTCGGTGTTATGAACGAAGGATATTTTTATGTCGATAAGGATTTTAAAAAAATAGCGGGCCCCTTTGACTCCGCTGAACCATTTTTAGATGGTCGTGCGCAAGTTGCTAAACAGGGAAAATCTTACTGGATTGGACTCGATGGGGAAGAAATCGCTGGAGTGGCAAAAATCTAGTTTCTACTCAAAATGTACTTCACCGCGCTCGGTGAGGGCTTTTTGTAATTCGGGGTATTTTGTGAGGTGGGCGTCTGATTCAACGATTCGTTTTGCTTCGGCACGTGCGGCTTCAACAAGTTTGAGGTTCTTGAGTGCTTCCATGCCGACATCGGTGATACCCCATTGGCGCCCACCGTACAGTTCTCCCGAACCACGCAGTTCCAAATCGCGCTCTGCAAGTTCAAATCCATTTGCGGATGAGGCGAGCGCCTTGAGGCGATCTCCTGTTGAGGCACTCTTTGATTCAGTGAAGAGATAACAGTAGGCTTGGTAACTACTTCGCAATACACGTCCGCGGAGTTGATGGAGTTGTGCGAGTCCAAAGCGGTCTGCACCTTCAATAATAATTGCTGTCGCATTCGGTACGTTCACACCAACTTCAATCACCGATGTGGCAACTAGAATATTTAATTTTCCATCCGCAAACTCTTTCATCACATCTTCTTTTTCTTGTGGTTTCATTTTTCCATGCACAATACCAATGTGTGCCTTTGGAAACACATCATGTTTAAGACGTTTTGCTTCTTCAACAACTGATTTTGCGCGAAGCGCCGTTTCTTTTGCTGGGTCTGGTTCATCAATACGCGGACAGACCACAAATGCTTGTCGTCCTTCGTCTAGGAGTGTCTGAATGTGTGCGTATGTTTTTGCGCGTCCTGATGGCGTAACGATTTCTGTTTTGATTTCCTTGCGTCCTTTTGGTTGTTCATCAAGAAGTGTGAGGTCGAGGTCGCCGTACACAGTGAGCGCAAGTGTGCGGGGAATTGGTGTTGCGGTCATTGAGAGTAGGTGAGGCATACGCCATGCGTCGCGATCGGGAGCATCTGTTTTTCGTGCGAGAAGTGCGCGTTGATTTGTTCCAAAGCGGTGTTGCTCGTCGATAACCACGTAGGCAAGATGTTTGAATTTCACGGACTTCTGAATGAGTGCGTGTGTACCAATGAGAATAGGGATTTCGCCATTTGCCACCCACTTGAGTAATTGTGGGCGAGAAATATCGGTCCATGAATTCGGATTTACTTTTGATGGAAACTTTTTGCATCCTGAAGATGTGATGAGTCCAATTTGGATAGGAAGGCTTGCCCCGCCACGGCGGGGTGAAAAGAATTCAATAAAGGATTCAAAATGTTGTTGGGCAAGAATTTCCGTCGGTGCCATGTAGGCGACTTGGAGATTTCCGAAGTCTTGGTCTCTTCCTTCAGTACTCTTTGGCCGGCTTGTGACGACACAGTATGAAGTTGCTGCTGCAACAAACGTTTTTCCAGAACCCACGTCTCCTTCAAGGAGTCGTGACATTGCATGTGGTGAGTCAAAGTTTTCAAGAATACTTTTGATAGCTCGTGTTTGTGCGTTCGTGGGAGTAAATGGAAAACGTTTAATAAATGTTGAGAGTTCTTTTTCAGAAACGGTGATGTCCCACGTCGGGAGGGCATCCGCACGCCAGCGTTCTTGTTGTTTTTGGAGTTGGATGAAAAATACCTCTTCAAATGCAAATCTTTTTCGTGCAGCGATTGCATCTGTTTCAGTTTTTGGTGTGTGCATCCACACGAGTGCAGTACTTAGTGCGGGCAAATTATATTTTTTCAAAATGTCTTTTGGAATTGGATCGTGCAAAGCATCCAATACGTCTTGTGTGAGAATTTTTTGAATTGTGTAGAGAAACCATCGTGAGGTAACGCCGCGACTTTCAGGATACACGGGGATAAGGGGCATGTCTGGATCGGGTTCTGTGTCTGAGCCGAATAACGGACTTCCTAAGAGTGCTTTATTTTTGTCAGCGTGCGTAATTTCTGGATTTATCATTGAACGCTTGCTATCCTTCTTTTTTATTTTTCCTGCAACGACAACGAGTGACCCTTCAGGAAACATTTTTGAAATGTATGGTTGATGAAGCCAGAGGAGGTGTAAACTCCCAGATTCATCTTTGAGTGTTGCCTCGGTCATAGGAATTTTACTTTTCCACGCCTTGCGTGCTTTCGTTTTTGAAATGGTACCAACAAGAGACACCACTCCGTCTGATGTGGCTGTTTGAATGACACCTTCGTTTGCTGATGAAATGTATCGTGCAGGGAAGTGGTAGAGGAGATCGCGCACAGTTACTACACCAAGCTTTTTGAGGGCTTTTGTTTGATACTCATTGATTCGGAAATGTTTAGCTACAGGTTCGGTAAGATTCATGTCCCCATTGTACCGTAGGGACATAAAATAGTTATTCCTTGACTCTTTGGGTATTGAGGGAATAATGAAGGTATTATAAAAAGCTGTTTTACATTATTTATGAAAAAATATATCTCTCTGCTCGCCGGTGCCCTTATCGTTGGGGCTTTTTTTGTGCAACCAGTGCGCGCGGAAACAAACTTGGGTTCTCTTGCGACACTTATTCAGTCACTCATGGCGCAGGTGCAGGAGCTCCAAAAGCAACTTGCTGTTTTGCAAAACAACACGGGTTCTCAGGGTGATTCGGGTATCCCCGGCGATGATCCAATAATCCAGGTCGTTTCACCAGATGGGGGTGAAGAATTTAAGATGAATTCTATCGAAAAAATTGAGTGGACATACTCTCCGTTGCCACCCTCAAATTTTGCTATCAATCTTCTTAAAAGCGATGGTTCAGAGGCGGTTGCGCATATTCGTTATTGTGACTCATCCGAATACTTTCAAGATAATTATCCCAACGCCGACCACTTTTGGTTCAATTGGAAGGTTGGGTATGATGCTTCTGGAGCAAAAATTCCAAATGGGAGTTATCGCATAAGGGTGTCTAACTGTGGTGATGTGAACGATATGAGTGATAGCTCATTTAAAATTGCACGAGGGAGTGCAATCACAAAAGAAACGATTACTGTGACGAATCCAGTTGGTGGTGAAAGATACATTCCTGGGCAGGCCATTCCTCTTACGTTTGAAGTAAAGAGTTCTGACGGAACACCAGATGTAGCAATTAGAGTATTGCAGCATACAGAAGGAAAAGATCTTGTGGTTAACGAAGCATACTATCTTTACGAGGATGGATTTATTAAGAATGGAAAAAACACTCTTGATTTCTATCCTGCAAAAGGTTCAAGTTATCCAACGGAGAAACTTGTGGGTGAATTTAGGTTGGAGCTTAGTGTTGGGAAAATATCTTGTTGTAAATGGTGGATTGAGCCGACTGACTCTGACATAACGGGCTGGTTTAAAATTTCATATGACAAGGCCACGGACAAGGATCCATACGAACTATCATCAAAGGTGCTTGGTGCGTCTACGTCGTACCAAGATGTATTGAGCCAAATGACGAATACGTTGAAGGGGATGCAAGGGTTTTTACAGGGATTAAAATAAAGAATATACGACACAAAAAACACCCCGCCAAAAGCAGGGTGTTTTTTGTTTGACTCTTTTTTGTTTGGGGAGTAAGGCCTCCGTCAAGAAGAAGGTTTCCCGTCGGAGAACTCCTCCAACGGTGATGAGGGCGAAGAAGCGTTGCACGTAATGCGACGTCATATCAGCCCCGTCGCTAGCGACGGGGCGCTATTTATAAAGTTTTCTTTTGTTGACTGAAATACTATGCAGGTGTACGTTTTGAGTAGAAGTTAACAGTCAAACTCCCGAAAGGAGGAGCCCGTGAGTCGAAGGGAAAGAAGAAAAATTGTAAGGGTGCGCTTCAGTTGCCTGGTTGAAGAGGGCATCGATGACCACCCTGGAAATACGCTTTGGATGGAACTCGAGGGCGGCAGTCCTTTGCGGTACGAGCTCGAGCTCGCCATTCCGGGAGCGTTCTCTGACGGGGATGTGAGGGATCTCCTTTCTCGCATGGTCCCGTTCTTTCTAGAGCGAGCGAGGAAGGACATGATGGAAACGTTCCCAAGGATTCGAAAGAGAGTCCTGGAGTGGAACGTGTCATGGAGACTCCTCAGGAAGGGCGAGGCGAAAGCGGAAGCTCGTCTCCAGCGACTCCTCCGGGGCTTTTGATGACCTGTTGAGGATCTGTTCATTTCGCTCGCGCCGTCGGCATTGCCGGCGGCGTTTTGCTATCCACTCTCTTTCCCCAGATTTTTTGGTAAGGCTTGACATGGTGTTTTCTGTGGCTATAATGGGTGCTCCTCTAGTAATCAGTCCCGTTCGTCGGTTCGACTGGCGATCGGGACTTTTCTAGACAGATCTTTGACAACTGAATGTAGACCAGCTTGTACACCGAGTACGTGTATGAGTTGGATAGCCAGCACGCACTTGCCACCGCTTGTACGTGCTGGAAAACCCGTCTTTTTCCGACGCAGATTGTCGTACAACATCTGTGTCAAAAAAGAAATACAAAATATAGAAAATTAGAATGGAGAAAAAGAGCTAATCACAATTTTTCTTTTGTTCTGCTCATTTGGGTGAAAATTTATTTTCATCTTATATGTAGAGTTTGATCCTAGCTCAGGATGAACGCTGGCGGCGTGGATAAGGCATGCAAGTCAAGGGGGCCCGCAAGGGCAACCGGCAAACGGGGTAGTAACAGGTGGGAACGTACCTAGAAGTCAGGAATAACCTGTCGAAAGACAGGCTAATACCTGATAGTCTCCAAGGAGTAAAGCTCCGGCGCTTCTAGAACGGCCCGCCCGCTATCAGCTAGTTGGTAAGGTAATGGCTTACCAAGGCGTAGACGGCTAGGGGAGGTGAGAGCCTGACCCCCACCACTGGGACTGCGACACTGCCCAGACACCTACGGGTGGCTGCAGTCGAGAATCTTCCGCAATGCACGAAAGTGTGACGGAGCGACGCCGCGTGATTGATGAAGCTCTTCGGAGTGTAAAGATCTTTTATGAGGGAAGAAGTTTATTGACGGTACCTCATGAATAAGGGGCTGCTAACCTCGTGCCAGCAGCAGCGGTAATACGAGGGCCCCGAGCGTTATCCGGAATTATTGGGCGTAAAGGGTGTGTAGGTGGTTGTATTAGTCTTGTGTTAAAGCCTGTTGCCTAACAACAGAATCGCACGGGAAACGGTACAACTAGGAGGGTGCAAGGGGTGTACGGAACTCATGGTGTAGGGGTGAAATCCGTTGATATCATGGGGAACGCCAAAAGCGAAGGCAGTACACTGGTGCATACCTGACACTGAAACACGAAAGCGTGGGTAGCGAATGGGATTAGATACCCCAGTAGTCCACGCCCTAAACGATGACAACTAGCTTTTCGGAGTATCGACCCTCTGAGAGGCGAAGCTAACGCGTTAAGTTGTCCGCCTGGGTAGTACGACCGCAAGGTTAAAACTCAAAGGAATAGACGGGGGCTCGCACAAGCGGTGGATCATGTGGTTTAATTCGACGCTAAACGAAGAACCTCACCGAGGCTAGACATCCAGACGAATCTTAGAGGAAACTTTAAGAGCCTTCGGGCGGCTGGACAGGTGATGCATGGCTGTCGTCAGTTCGTGGCTTGAGCTGTTCCCTTAAGTGGGGTAACGAACGCAACCCCTATTGTCTGTTATACGTGTCAGACAAGACTGCCCAGCACCAAGTTCGCAAGAACTTGTAAGCACAAAGTACAAAGCACAAATCTCAAAAAAGTTTTAAGATTTTTAATTTTATAATTCTTTTGGATTTTGAACTTTGAATTTTGGATTTACAAACTTGTTAGTTTGGTGCTGGGAGGAAGGTGGGGATGACGCCAAGTCAGCATGTCCCTCTGATGCCTCGGGCTACACACGTGATACAATGGGTGGTACAACGGGTCGCGCGGCGGTAACGCCAAGCCAATCCTAATAAAGCCATCCTCAGTTCGGATTGAGGTCTGCAACTCGACCTCATGAAGTTGGAATCGCTAGTAATCGTGGGTCAGAATACCACGGTGAATACGTTCTCGAGCCTTGTACTCACCGCCCGCCAAGTCAAAGGAGTCGGGAGTACCCGAAGTTCCCATTTATTGGGGCCGAAGGTAAGTTCGATGACTAGGGTTAAGGCGTAACAAGGCACGGCTAGCGGAAGCTGGTCGTGGATTTAGTCAAATGACAATCGTTGAACATCGAAATTTTTTCATGTTTGATCTAGGCGGTCGATATCATGTACCTCAATTGAGTACGTGATGGATAGTAACTGGACATCTTTAAGTCAGTTGGACACCAGGGAAAGACCGGTTGAGCAGAACAAAAGAAAGACTGTGATTTTAAAAAAATAGGGAGCCCCGTTTTCGTATCGCGAAAACGGGGCTTTCCTCTATACAAAATTATTTTAAGGAGCATACTTCCTGCAGATGTGTACACATAAGGGAGAAGAAACATGCTTTCAGTTCGTGACACTTCAACTATTGGCATGGTCGGAATTTGGCTTGTTTCTACGACGGTAGCACTCACCATTAGTGTGGCGGCAGTGTTGCTCTCAGTCCTTCATAGGTCGGTATCAAAGGGAATTACCTCGACGAAGTAAGCCCTGCAAGCTCAAATACTCTTGCGGGGCCTTGTTTTTTAGTGCTTGACAAAGTCATTGTTTGTGCTACTATTGAAAACAGAAGAAATCGGGGAATTACCCCCACAAGGACTTCGGGAGAAGAATTTTATGAATCCGCACAGTCGTTCGTTGAAGTGCAGTGGCCAGAAGGTGGTGGCTCGTCGGCGCGATTTTCGCGTCGTAAGCGCCGCGTGCGGGCTCTTCAGTTTCCTGCTCATTCTCTCGTCGGTGTCTGAGCATACGACACCGACGGGAAGCGTCGTCGCCCTCACCCTCGCCGCCGCTTTCGGGCTGGCGGCCTGGGCACTCGGATCCCGCCGTGGTGGGATCCGGATCCGCATCGACAACTGATGCAAATCCACCGCCGGTTCAAGTCCGGCAACAACAGTACGCGCCCTTCGGGGAAAGGCGGCTGTTTTTTTATCTAGTATTTAACTTAAGTGCTGGATTTATACAAAGTGGAAATTGTGGGTTGGAGGTGGGAAGTGGCAAATTGGAAATTTATTAGATTGGGATTATTTTGATACACCACATCAACTGTACCGATATATCGGTACAGTTGAGAAATTTGGTGCGCGTTAGGGTGGGCGGCCACAGATATTTTTCTGCTGAAAAATTTTACGAAGCCTCCTTCGGCACGATCTTCTGATCGCTCGTCTCAATGAGTACATTGACCTACTGGGTCATACCGTCGCGTTCCGACCTTCGACCTCTGTCGACACGGTAAAACAAAATCGCCGAAAGCTTTCGCCCTCGGCTCATTTGTTTTGGTGCGCGCGCTAGGGATCGAACCTAGGACCTTTCGAGTATCAGTCGAATGCTCTACCAGCTGAGCTACGCGCGCAAGAGAGGATGACACGCAGTTTGGGGCGCAGTCTTCGAGGTAAGAAAGAAAAAGAGCTTGTTCTTTTTCTTTTGAAACTGAGAAGATGGGGGCTTCCCTAACTACGTGGTCCGAACGCCGCGCTCGTATAGTATTCTATACAAGCACAACCACAGTGAATATAACAAAATCGAGACAATTTTGCTACTATGCACGTATTGGGCACGTGGCGGAATTGGTATACGCGTACGCTTCAGGAGCGTATGGGGAAACCCTTGAGAGTTCAAATCTCTCCGTGCCCACATGGAAGAACAAAAACCAAAGGTAGGAGTTGGGGTTATTATCATTAAAGACGGTAAGGTTTTATTAGGTAAACGAAAAGGTTCACATGGAGAAGGCTTGTGGGCTTTTTCAGGTGGACATCTTGAGTTTGGTGAAGATATTTTTACATGCGCAAAACGTGAAGTTATGGAGGAAACAGGAGTTGAAATTACCAATCTTCGCAATGCGACATTTACAAATGATATTTTTGAAAAGGAAGGAAAACATTATGTTACATTGTTTGTAGTTGCAGAGATTCTTTCTGGGGTTGTAGAAGTGAAAGAGCCAAACAAATGTGAGGGATGGGAGTGGTTTTCATGGGACTCGTTACCTCAACCACTCTTTGTACCTATTCAAAACCTTCTTGTGCAAGACTTTTCTCCGTTCGAGTAACCCTTTCATGGTATAGTTTTGTGGCATGTGGGATGACTATTTCAAAGGAAAAAAGATTACGTTGATGGGGCTCGGGCTCCTTGGGCGAGGCATCGGCGATGCTGTTTTTTTGGCGAAGCACGGAGCAGAGCTGTGTGTAACAGATATGAAAACTGCAGAACAGCTTGCGGAGTCAGTTGAAAAGTTGAAAGAATTTCCAAATGTCTCGTTCACGTTAGGTGAGCACCGTCTCGAAGATTTTCAAAATCGCGACATTATTATTCGTGCCGCAAATGTTCCACTTGATTCAGTCTTTCTTGCCGAAGCAAAAAAATATAACACGCCTATTGAACAAAGTGTGTCTCTCTTTGTGCGGCTGCTTCGAGAGTATAAAAAAAGTATTGGAAAAGAACATGAAAAATATCTCGTAGGTGTGACGGGGAGTAAGGGAAAGACAACGACAACACATTTGATTGCAGAAATGTTGGTACGCGCGTTTCCAAACAAACGAATTCGTATGGGTGGAAACATCCAAGGTGTTTCGACTCTTTCATATCTAGATGACCTCCAACCAGACGACATTTTTGTGCTTGAGCTCGATTCGTGGCAACTTGCCAGTTTCGGAGACTCAAAAATGAGTCCGCACGTCTCTGTGTTTACGACGTTTATGCCGGATCACATGGATTATTATTTGAAAGCTACCGGCGGAAACACTGGGAGCGATACGACTAGTACGAGCGGTGGTGCGCACACTATCAAACAAGCCGACCCCGGTGTCGCCAAAGGCGACTCGGCGTATCGAGGAGATACCTCAACAGCGCTGGGGGCGCTAGAGAAAGCAATGGATCGGTATTTCAACGACAAAGCAAACATCTTTTGTTTTCAAGGAGAAAGAGATGTGTGTTTTATTGGAACAAATGTATCTCCGTGGGTTGAAAAACATCATCCTCAGTACACAGCACGTCTAAAACAGGGGGTACATAAAGAATTTCAAGAGAGGTCGCTGTCTCTCCAGGGAAAACATAATGAAGAAAACATTGCGCTCGCCGCATCCGCGGCTCGCGAATTGGGAGTTGAAGAAAATATAGTTGAAGATGTTGTTGCGCATTTTGCTGGTGTCGCGGGTCGTTTGCAATTTGTATGTGAAAAAGAAGGTGTGAAGTACTACAACGACACCACCGCAACGATGCCGGAGGCAACGCGAGCGGCACTGCGTGCCTTGCATACCAATGACCAAGCACCACATTCCAAACAAAAAGAGAGGAATATTATTTTGATTATGGGAGGTATGGATAAACAGCTTCCGATGGATGCGTTTATCGTCGAATTACCACAACACTGCAAAGCACTTGTTCTTTTAAAAGGTGTTGGTACGACGCGGATTCGCGGTATGATTCACGATGCAGATTTTGATTCTGTAACAGAGGTCGACAGTATGCAGGAGGCGGTTTCTGTGGCGCGCAGTGTCGCACACAGCGGTGATACAATACTCTTAAGCCCAGCGTTTTCGTCAAAAGGAATGTTTATCAACGAGTACGATCGCGGGGATCAGTTTATGAAAGCAGTTTCAAATATCTAACGTGATAAGACGTGACGGTGTATGCACAAAAGAAAGCTGACATTCTGGCAAAAAGGTATTCATTTTTTTAATCCAGTGATGTATCCGTTTGTACATCTGTACTGGTTTTTGACACGGCCGCGCTCTGCAGGGGCAAAGGTTGTTATCACACATGAAGATCACGTGCTCGTTGTTGAACACACGTATGGCTCGGGTTCAAATATGTTTCCAGGTGGAGTGATTGAGCGTGGTGAAGAACCAGATAGGACTGCATTGAGAGAAGTGGAAGAAGAACTGGGCATTGTACTCGAAGAAGTTATTCCACTAGGCTCTTTTGAGTTTGAGGGGCATTATAAACAAGATACGATACACGTGTTTCATGGAAGGGTACAAAGTAGAGAGGTGTACCCTGATCCATTTGAAATCAGGAATGTGTTTTGGTTTCCAGTGCACAGCATGCCACAATTAAGTCGGGCATCAAAAACCATTTTTGATATGTACCAAGATTATGCACAACGTACTCAATCATAACAACATAAAACACATTCACTTCGTCGGCGTTGGAGGTATTGGTGTTTCTGCTATGGCGCGAATGATGAAGTACCACGGTAAACATGTGAGTGGTTCTGATAGAACTATGACACCGATTACGCGCGATTTGGAGGGTCTTGGTATACGTGTGCGGCCAGGACATGACGAGCACCATGTGCCTCTATTTGCCGATTTGGTTGTGTACTCACCAGCAATAACTCCTGACAATCCAGAACTTGTTCGTGCTCGTGCGCTTTCTATCCCAACACTCTCATACCCGGAGGTACTTGGGGAAATTTCACAGAACGCGTTTACGATTGCGGTATCAGGTACACACGGAAAGACGACAACAACCGCAATGATTGCTGACGTGTTGGCAAAGGAGATTTATCCAACAGTGATTGTCGGCTCACTTCTCAAGGGTGGACGAAGTAATTTTGTTCCAGGACACACAAAACGTTTTCTTGTGGAGGCATGTGAGTACAAACGTTCATTTTTACATCTACATCCAAGTGTGTTGGTTATTACGAATATTGATGAAGACCATCTCGACTACTACAAAGATTTGAAAGATATTCAGAGTGCATTTCGTGAGTTGGCTCTCAAGGTTCCTGCGCATGGCGCTATTGTGTGTGACACGAGTGATCCGATTGTACAAGAAACACTCGCAGGTATTTCAGTTCCTATACTCAACTACATGGCGCACTATAATCCAAACCGAGAACTTTTTGTGTTTGGTGAACACAACACAAAAAACGCCGCTATTGCACATACGGTAGGGGACTTCTTTGAAATTCCAGAAGAAACTATTAATGAGGCGTTAAAAAACTTTCAAGGAACCTGGCGACGATCTGAGCACAAAGGACGCACCGTGCGGGGGACTGAAGTGTTCGATGACTACGCGCATCATCCGAAGGAAATCGCTACTACTCTTGCTGGTTTTAAGAAACGTTTTCCTGATAAAAATATTGTTGTGGTATTTCAGCCGCACCTCTACAGCCGAACAAAACTTTTCTTCAATGACTTTGTAGATAGTTTACAGGGTGCTGACAGAATTCTCCTTGCTCCAATTTACGCTGCACGTGAGGCGCACGATTCTTCAATATCTCACCACATGCTTGGTGATGTGTTACGTCAGTATGGAAAGAAAGCGGAATCATACGAATCGCTTGATGCGCTGACGCACGCGTTGTCTCGAAGTGTTGAGCCAGATGATGTTGTGGTAACGATGGGGGCAGGAGATATCTACCAAGTTGGCGAGAAATTTTTGTAAAAAGATATTATTCAAAATACTTGCATACTCTGTACCGATATATCGGTACAGAGTGCGTGCTGTGAATATAAAATTTTTATGCAAACCCGGAAACACTCTTGTAAAACAATCGACCTGGATTTTTCTATAGATATGTGGCATATTCTTTCAAGAAAGAAGCCGTTTTCTACACACCAACCAGAGGAGAAAAGGTTGTGATACAAGCAGTGCAGACGCGTCCCGCATTCCCCGCAGTCGGTACAGTCTTCGAGCCCACCGCGAGCTCGGAGATCACCCCGCTTGGTCTCGTCCTCGACTTTGGATACAACTCCGAGAGCCGGCCTCTGGCTGGAGTTCGTCGAGGTCGCCGAGTAGCGTTTCGTTTCCAACTCATGCCCCGCCCGTTTTCTGTAACAATACAAAAACGAGGCAGGGCATTCTTGTTTTTAAAAATCGTAAAGGCGTTGTTTTTAGAGAAGGGAAACCGTGTCTGAAATTTAATTTTGAGATATACTGCCTAGTGTAATTGTTATATGTACACACCTGACGAAAAACAGAATTTGGAAAATGTGCCACTTGGAACGCTTTTTGTTGTGGGGACACCAATTGGTAATTTGGAAGACGTCACGCTTCGCGCGCTCCGTATTTTGAAAGAAGCGGATGTTATTTTTTGTGAAGATACACGCGTGACCAAACGATTGTTGGATAAGTATGATATTCACACACGTACATCATCTCTCAATGCGCGAACTGAGCATGCAAAAATTGGTTCCGTGATGGGGGCGTTGACGGAAGGGAAGAAAGTTGCATTGGTGTCAGATGCGGGCACACCAGGAATTTCTGATCCAGGTTCGCTCGTTGTTTCAGTGATTCGAGAAAAAATGCCGGACGTGCGCATTGAAGCAATCCCAGGACCCTCGGCGCTGACCACAGCACTTTCAATCGCAGGTGTACCAATTGCTGACTTTGTATTCTTGGGATTTTTACCTCACAAGAAAGGACGACAAACACTCTTTAAAGAAATGGAAGAATCGAAACGTGCGACAGTATTCTATGAATCTCCGCACCGAATTATGAAAACACTCGCAGTGCTTGCGGAATCACTTGATGGCGCGCGCACAATTTCAATTGCGCGTGAACTCACCAAAATTTATGAAGAAATTGTGCGTGGAAATGCACAAGAAGTGCTGAGTTACTTTGAATCAAACGAAGACAAACAACGAGGTGAGTTTGTAGTAATTGTCTCAGGGAAATAAATAGGGAATAAGGTAAGGGCCGCTCGTGGAGAGCGGCCCTGTTCTGATGTGCTACGGAGAGCGTTCGTGAGACTGAGCCCACGAGCGAGATGCTGGATCACCCCCTTAGGAAGCGGTACCTTGGCCGAAACGGCTCTTGGTACCGGTGCTGGTCGAACCGTTGACGTTGACCTTCACCGGGCACGCGGCGCTTCCCATCACCCCTCCTCACCATGAGTATGTGTCCGTTCTAGTACGGAAGTCACACCTCACAGTATCCGTTGTGATACTAGCATAGTATTTTATTTGGATACAGTACTTTGTGGCGCATGTTTTGTATGTATCCCACATGATTGTATATCCGCATATTTGGTAAGATGCTGAGTGCAGGATATATCCCGCACTAATTTTTTGAAGGTTATGCCATCTACAAAATTTGTTGGTATGGTTACTGCGGGGTATACTCGTATCTATATGACCAGTAAACAAACTATGTTTTGTATAGTTCTCGGCATTGTCCTGATTGTAAGTCATATCATTGGCATTCCTCTTGCATGGAAAGAATTTGTAAGTGTGTGTGCCGGCATGTTGTTTCTCGGATGGGGATTGTATGAACGATATTACAAAGAAAGTACACCACCTACATCAGAGAGTGTTTCTTCTGCACGCGATATGCATCCCACACACGTATGAGTGTACCTTCTCTGAACAAAACATCTCGTGTTAAAAAAATATACACACGTACACGGTATGCACTCATTGGGTGTGGTGGTCTCATTGCGGTTTTTTGTTTTGGTTTTTTTATTGCGCCAGCTCTTTTTTCTTCAACATACACACGGATGTCAGGAAATACAGAGGTGCTTGCTGAAAAAATAGAAAAAAAGGAAACAACAGATGTGGTGCACATACCAACACCGAGTGCGGTTAAGGCGATTTACATGTCGCAGTGTGTTGTGGGCACTCCTTCGTTTCGCGATAAACTAGTTGCGCTTATCGATGACACAGAACTTAACAGCGTCATCATCGATGTAAAAGATTTTTCTGGAAAAATTGGATTTACAACCGACAATCCCGTTCTCGCTGGCGCAGTATCAGACGCGTGCGGTGCTCGTGATATGAAAGAGTTTATCAAAGTGCTCCACAGTAAAAATATTTACACGATTGCGCGTATTACGGTTTTTCAAGATCCATACTATACAAAAGCGCACCCGGAACTTGCGGTGAAAAAAGCAAGTGATGGCAGTGTGTGGAAAGATAATAAAGGCCTTTCGTTTATTGATGTTGGGGCACAGCCATTTTGGGAATACATTGTGGAGCTTGGGCGTGCGTCGTATGCGCTTGGGTTTGATGAACTCAACTTTGATTATGTTCGCTACCCCTCCGATGGAAACATGAAAGACATTGCGTTTACGTTTTCAAAAGGAGTTTCAAAGGCAGATATGCTTGAACGATTTTTTTCGTACCTCTATGAGTCGTTTGATACAGGAGAAACACCGACGTTTGGGTTGCGTCCGTCACGTCGTGATGCGTTGGATAGTACACGACCCGCGCTGTCTGTTGATTTGTTTGGATACACAACAACAAATACTGACGACCTTGGGATTGGGCAAGTGCTCGAGCGTGCTCTCCCATACTTTGATTACGTAATGCCGATGGTGTATCCATCTCACTACAACTCTGGATTTATTAATATTCCAAAACCAGCAACGGAGCCATACAAGGTGGTGAAGTATTCTATGGATGCATCGGTTCGTCGTGCGCGACTCTTGGGTCTTGCTGGTGCGTCGGAAGCAACATCGACCGAGATGGTATTCTTGCGCGGGCAATCACAAAAAGGTCACGGTAATATCACCATTCAGCAAATGCGTCCATGGCTACAAGATTTTGATATGGGAGCGACGTATACGCCGGAGATGGTGCGTGCGCAGATGCAGGCAACATACGACGCTGGTTTGACCTCGTGGGCGCTGTGGGACGCGGGGAACACGTATACGCGCGGTGCCTTGAATGCACAATAAGTGTATGTTGGATAGATTTTCAATTTCAAAATCATTCTGGGCACTCTTTTTATTTGCACTGTTTTTTAAATTTGGCGCAGGATTGCACTACACGCTTCTCTCAACTCTCGGTGAGCGCGTATTTCCTGTGTGGGTAGCGGGTTGTATTATCAGCGCCGCGTCAGTCCTTCAGATGATTGGTGATGTTCCTGCGGGCATGCTCTTGGATAAATATGGGTACACACGAATGCTCAAAATTTTTGTGTGCGTTTTTATTCTTGCTGGAGGAGTACTCTTTTTTGGTTTAACACCAGTGACGTTTATTGGTACCGTTATTCTCTCGACACTCGGATGGCTCTTTTTTGGTCCTGGGGTGAATGCGTACGTTCTTGCAGAGGCGCCACATCGAAGCGCGGGCAGGGCAATGGGAATGTTGCACATGTTTGATAGTACAGGTGTTGTTGGTGCAACAGCACTGCTTGCGTTTGTTATTTCTGCTTCTCCACAATATATAGGATTTGTTATCTCAATGCTTCTTTTGTGTGCACTTATGTTTTTGTTGTTTGTTCCAAAAGAATCGGTATCGGTGCATCGTGTAGAAAAAACTCCTCGTCACCAGTACTACATTCGCCGACATTTTTTGCATACAGTTGTAGGTGCGGTTCGGAAACTGAATCCTGCAAGTATGATACTTGCATTGCAAAGTTTTGCTGCAGCATCGTTTTACGGAATGATCTGGTTTGTTGTTCCTCTTGCGATTGCTGGTGGTTTGGCAGGCACGTTGCCAAGTATTGGTTTGGGTGTTTTTGATCTTGCAGTGGTACTGCTCGGTGCGTTTTTTGGAAAACTTGCAGACACGACGCATAAACCATTTCTTGTTGCGCTTGGATTGTTTCTTTTTGCTGGGGCTGGTTTGTTACTTGGTTTTAATCTCAACATACTTTTTCTGTTACTTGGTTTTATTGCGACTGCAGGAGATGAACTTTCTAATGTCTCGCTGTGGGCGTGGCTTGATACACTTGATGCTGACCACGCACAAGATGGTCTTGTTAATGGAGTCATTACTTTTTTTGAGGATGTAGGATGGGCTGTTGGTCCGGCAATTGCAGGTGCGTTGTTTACTCGTATTGGACCAGGGGGTGTCATTATCGTCGGTGCAAGTATTCTTTGTATCGTTTGGCTTATTGTGTTGGTGGTTCTATTTCAACAGAGAGGACGTACTATTCTTGGACACAGGCATGCATTAGGTGCTCCATACCGCTCTCGTCATAAGCGATAGTTCTTGCTATTTCTTCTTTTGGGATGTAGGGTGTCTGTGGATATATACAGAAAGGAGGTGGCGTGAACACTTTCCCCGTCTTTGTTTCGTGCTCAGTTCGCATTACGAGTCACGCAGTGACCCGCTACCTTCATTGGAAGCGGAAGTTGCTTGGGTGGCCTAGTTCGAAGTCGCTCGCTCGTCAGGAAATCCTCCACGCACTTGGGTTCGCGGTTCCCTGCACGTTAGATAATCTTCTAACGTACCGTCAGAGTTCCGATAAGTGGGGATTCCCGGTCATTTTTTATCATACGTCTCCGTGGAGATTCGTGATAAAAGATGAAAATCCGTACGAGTGGGTCGTTCTCACCATCGAGCCCGATGTGTACCCAAACAACACGGGTCCATGGAAGGGGGTTGAGGGGGTTTCAGAAATTGCCCTCGATCCACCGTTCACCATTGGTGATATTGTGCGCTACAAGGGGTACAAGACTCAGGCCGATAGACGCCAACAAAGGGAGGAGAAAGGAGATGGTGAACCCATCGTGTTGCTTCTTGGTGGGTCGACTCGAAGTGGGAGATGTTATCCTTACTTTGACAAGTTACACCAAGGGGAACGTGCGGGTGCGGGTTGTGCGCGGCGGGAGGGCCTTGCAGTGGGTCCACTCACGTGACGGTTTTCAGTTCGAGGGGTGGTTTGACGGTATCTCATGTCCCACAGAGTTGGGACGAACACTCAAGGTCGTTGCCAACATGTCTGGTTGTACGGGCGTCGTTGAGCATTCTCTCGACGAAGAGTTGAAGAGCGGGGGGTGGGTCGCGTTTCGCCTCGTGCAATAGCTGTAGTTGTTCTTGTGGGAAAAAAGTGTGCCGAGATGTCTGCGAGGACAGCTCGGCGCTTTTTCTTTTCTCCTTTTGTGTTTTATACTACTATTGATAATTTTATATTCTACATTCATTCTTTTGTATTCTATTTTTCACACATGTCTGATCCAAATCGTATTACATACATCGGCGAAACGGATTATCGCAACAAGCGAGTGAAGTTTGGTATTAAAGCAAAGGACAGGCTTCGTCATGTGTACGCTATCGGAAAAACTGGAACAGGTAAGTCGACGCTTCTTGAAAACATGGCAGTGCAAGATATTCAGAACGGTGAAGGATTTGCGTTCATTGATCCGCACGGAAAAAGTGCCGACTTACTTCTCGATTACATCCCCGAAAATCGTGTAAATGATGTTTTATACTTTGCACCATTTGATCTCAATAATCCGGTGTCATTCAACGTTATGGAAGATGTTGGTGCTGATAAGCGCCACCTTGTCGTTGCGGGTTTGATGTCTGTATTTAAAAAGATTTGGGTTGATGCGTGGAGTGCTCGTATGGAATATATTTTGAGTAACACTATTGCAGCACTTCTCGAATACCCAGGATCGACGCTTCTCTCGGTGAATCGAATGCTCGTTGATAAAGAGTTTAGAAACACCGTTGTGTCACATGTGACTGATCCAGGCGTAAAAGCGTTTTGGGAACAAGAGTTTGCAAAATATACCGATAAGTTTGCCGCCGAAGCAACACCTGCAATACAAAACAAAGTGGGACAATTTACTGGAAATCCAGTTATCCGAAATCTCATTGGTCAACCAAAGTCCACATTCAATATTCGTGACATGATGGATCAGAAAAAAATTATTATCATAAACCTTTCAAAAGGGCAGGTTGGTGAAGATAATGCAAACCTTCTTGGGTCAATGCTCATTACAAAAATTTATCTTGCCGCAATGTCGCGCGCTGATTTACGAGAACAAGATTTAAACAAATTGCCAAATTTCTATTTGTACGTGGACGAATTTCAGTCTTTTGCAAACGAATCATTTGCCGACATTCTTTCAGAAGCTCGAAAATATAAATTGAATCTTACTATCGCACATCAGTACATTGAACAAATGTCTGAAGAAGTACGTGCGGCAGTATTTGGTAACGTGGGAACACTCGTCACTTTCCGTGTCGGTGCAACAGATGCAGAATATTTGGAAAAAGAATTTACACCGACGTTTCTTGCAGAGGATTTAGTTGGTATTGGTGCATACAGGATGTATTTGAAACTTATGATTGATGGTATGGCATCAGCTCCTTTCTCAGCTGCGGGACTGCCACCAATTACACTACCTCCGATTTCATATCGTGATGTTGCTATCGGTCGTTCGCGTGCACAATTTTCGCGTCCTCGAGCAATTGTTGAGGATGAGATTTTGAAGTGGCATCAAAAAAAGTTCACTGTTGCCAGCGATGGTGTAAAAAAAGAAAAAGAGGGTGAGAAAGGAGTAAAAGAACATTCACACGAAGAGGATCGTGGACACACAGAACAGCCGCGACCACAAACACAATCTCAACCGTTAGTACAACATCAGCCGCGGTCCCAGCCACAACCTCATTCTCAGTCACGATTTCAAAATAATCTGAGTAGGCGTTTTAATGACAAAAAACCATTAAGCCCCGCGGATAGGGAAACAGAACTTAGAAAGGCAGTGTCTCTTTCGCAACTTCGACCTGAAGAAAAACTACACGAGAAAAAACCGAACAAAGGACCAACGCCAGAACATTTATCGGCTCTTAGGGATGCGCTGTCGGCAGTTGTGGGAAAAATGCCTGTATCCTCTGAAAAAAAACAAGCCCCGATGTCTGCACCTGCACCAGCTTCCAAAATAGAGACAAATCCTCAACATGGAGGATCAGTTTCTTTTGCACAAAAAACCTCTGAAGAAAAATCAAAAGAACCAAAGGCAAATGAAGTTCCTGAAGTTGTCCTGAAAAAACTCTTTGAGCGCGAAACGGAAGGAAAATAATGTAAAAAGAAAGAAACGCGGTCTCCGGAAGGGGGGCGCGTTTTAGATTTATTTTATCTTTCAGTGGTAGCGTGTATGCATGATTAAAAAAATAATAGCATGTTTGTGTGTTGGTGGTATGTTGCCTGCAGTGGCGCATGCTCAAATTACTATAAATGAAATTGCGTGGATGGGTACGTCGGCGTCTGCAAATGACGAGTGGATTGAGCTCTACAACTCTGGAAGTGATTCGGTAGCTCTCTCGGGGTGGTTTCTGAAGGCAAGTGACGGTGACCCGGCCATTGCGCTTACTGGTGATATTCCAGCCGGAGGGTATTTTCTACTTGAACGTAGTGATGATGAGTCAGTTCCAGGTGTTCCTGCTGGCGTGATATACACAGGTGCGCTTGGTAATGCTGGAGAAACACTTACGCTGTTTGATACAGGGGGAGTAGTGATAGATAGTGTTATTGGTGGCACAAACTGGTCTCTTGGTGGAGATAATGTGATAAAAAATACACCACAACGACAAGCGGATAATTCGTGGATTACAGGTATTCCAACTCCGGGTGTACAAAATAGTACACAACCAATTCAAATAGGTGGTGGCACAGTTTTGGGGAGTAGTACAAGTACATCTGCAACATCAACAGCATCATCAACAACAAAGAAACCAACTGTTGTGGGATATGTGCAAAATGTGTTTGCGTATGCCGGTGTTGATATACAAACAGTTGCTGATGCATACGCTTTTCTCGAGGCGTCTGGTGTTGATGCAAAAGGTGAGCATATAAGCGCAACATCGTATCAGTGGTCATTTGGAGACGGAGACGCGGGTGATGCAAAAGAGACCGCGCATATATACAGATTTCCAGGGACGTATACAGCCGCTGTGTCACTTATGTCTCAATATCAGCGAGCCCAAGACAACATTCTCGTGCAGGTATTTCCTGCAGACATTACAATTTCTTCGGTCATGTATGGCGATAGTGGGTTTGTTGAGCTCTATAATAAAAGTGATAGGGCATTAGATCTCTCACTGTGGAAATTACAAATAGAGTATGCTGAAGGTAAAAAGATAGGACATACATTTACGTTTCCACGCATGACAACCATTGCTCCACATGCGCAGGTTCCGTTTCCTGCTTTTACAACAAAAGTGTACATGGCAGAAAAAGATCGTGTCGTACTCTATTACCCAAGTGGAAAAGAAGCTGCCGTGTTTGAAGGTATTTTGTATGATGCCGAGCATATGAATACGCGCCTTTCAAAAAAGAAATAGTATATGTGGCCGTTTGTGTGCATGGTGTGCGTTGTTGTTTTTGGAACGATGGCGTTGGTGGTGTATCACTACTTTTTTGAAAGGCGTGAAGTTAGTTCATTGTCGGATGTGGTAGGTGATATAGAAATTATTGAGGAATTCCGATAGTTCCAACACAACACACTGACGTGGTAGGATAGGGGGACCTGTCCCGATAGAGGCTACGGTCGTATCTTTGCTGGGCCGGGTTAAACATATTTCTAGCAAATTTTAACGACTACTGCAGGTTGCGTATATTCCAGAGTTACAACCTGCCTCTATCGGGATGAACAAACCTCGTCGTATTCTCATATTTTCTCTCATGTATTCGCCGTTTATGAGTGGTGGAGAACTGGCGCCTGATGAAATCACGCGCCGAATTTCGAAAGAAGATATCCACTTCGATCTCATTGCACTCCGTGCTGACAGGCGGTTGTCTGAAGTTGAGCAGGTTGGCAATGTCACCCTGCACCGGATTGGTCCGGCAAAGGAAAAGATTACCTTTCTCGAACTGGGACGTTTTCCGTGGTATCTCATTAAGGTCTTGTATATACCACTTGCAGTGCTCAAGGCTCGCCAACTTATGCGTAAGCGCACATATGACGCATACTGGTGTATTATGACCAATATGGGATTTGTCCCTGTGATCTTGCGCATGTTCTTTGGTGATAAAACCCCCTTTGTGCTAACACTCCAAGATGGCGATACTAGAGAGCATATTGTTGAAAGAAAGCGTATCAAGTTTTTTGGAAGATTATTTAGACACATCTTTACCGATGCGGCATGTGTGCAGGCAATTTCAAGACATTTGGCTGTTTTTGCAAAAGATATGGGATACCCTGGCGAACCTAGCATCATTCCAAACGGTGTTGCAGTGGCCGAATATATCAATGCACCGTCAGACGCTATTGTGGGTGTTACACAAGAACTTGAGAAGAAAAAAGGAGAAATATTTCTCGTCACAACATCACGTCTTGTTGAAAAAAATGGACTTGGAGATGTCGTCGCCGCGTTGCCGCTTCTCGATGTGTCTATCCGTTTTGTTGTGCTCGGTGATGGTCCACTATTACATGAGTTGCAAAAGCAGGCAGAACGTCTTGGTGTGCGAGACAGGGTTGTGTTCCTTGGTAACGTATCTCGTGAGCTCGTACCTGCATACCTTCACGCGTCAGATATTTTTATCCGGCCGTCACTTTCAGAAGGGTTGGGAAGTAGTTTTTTAGAAGCAATGGCAGCAGGTCTTCCTGTGATTGCAACACCTGTTGGAGGTATCCCCGATTTTTTGTTTGATATTGAAGAATATGATGAGAAAGCAACTGGCGTTTTTTGCCAACCACATAATCCCGAGAGTATCGCGTTTGCTGTGAAGCGGCTTATTAAAGATGTTGGTATGCGTCAAAAGATTTCTCAAAATGGTCGAGCCCTCGTTCTGGAGAAATATGATTGGGATCTCGTGGCGCGCTCTATGAAAGAGGTTTTTGAACAAGTATCAGTAGCAGAAAAATAACTTTCAGTTTATCTATATGCGTATTTTGATAGCAACAGGAATATATCCACCGTACGCGGGCGGACCATCGTATTACGCAAAATCTCTCAAAGATGCATTTGAGAAATTAGGTCACACCGTTATCGTTCGAACATTTACCATTGAGCATAATCTTCCAACAGGAATTCGGCACTTGGTGTTTTTTTTCAAAACAGTAGTTGCATACATTCGCGCCGATGTAACGCTTGTATTTGACACCTTTTCTGTCGCATTGCCCGTTGTGCTTCTTCAAAAGTTATTTGGTGGGAAAATGATTATTCGTACAGGAGGGGATTTTTTGTGGGAACAGTACGTGGAACGTACACATGAAAAAGTGCCCTTTTCAAAGTTCTATCTACAGGAGCGACACTTTACGCGAAAAGAAAAAATGATTTTTAGTTTAACACGATGGGTGCTTAGATGTGCTGATCACGTTGTGTTTAATTCAGAATATCAACGACGAATATGGTGTATTCCGTACGTACTTACATTTAAAAAAACATCCATCATTGAAAATGCGTTTGATGGAAGTACTGTAGACTCATGTTTGCATACAAAGAAAAATTTTCTTTGTATTACTCGTAACATACAAATTAAAAATACAGACATATTACGAAATGCGTTTGTGTTAGCGCAAAAAAGAAACCCAACCATTTCATTGGATGTGTACTATGATATTCCGCATTCTGAGGCAATGCGCATGCTCGGCTCGTGTTACTGTGCGATCCTTGTTTCTGTAAGTGATATTGCGCCAAATTTTGCTCTGGAAGCACTTTCTATGCAAAAGCCAATTATTCTGACAAAAGAAAATGGTATTAGTGATCGAATTGGAACAATGGCGCTGTATGTTGATCCATTAGATACACAAGCAATTGCTGATGCTATGGTTACAATGGCCGATGATACTACATATGATGCGTATGTATCACAGATAAAAAAGTTTTCGTATAGGCGAATATATGATGATATCGCGCGTGATTTTATTCAATGTATACAAAATCTTGGTTAGAACGTATATGAAAATAATTTCAATTGGTTCAGATGCAAATCTTTTACTTGAAGGAAGTCCAGTTCGTGATCGAATGAAAGTAATTGGACAAGCGTGTGATGAGCTTCATAGTATTGTACCAGGTCATGGCGCTGTACAAAAAATTTCCCCTACTGTATTTGTACATCCAACAAATACAACAAATCCATTTACGCGTGTACGTGCTGCAGTTGCTGTGGGATGTTCGTTGTCATCGTGTGATCTTGTTACTGCACAGGATCCATTTGAATATGGTATTGCTGCGCTTGCGCTCGGAAAAAAACTCGGTGTTCCTGTAGAGATACAAGTTCACACCGACATAGGGAGCCCGTTTTTTGGTAGGGGGTGTTCGTGGCAAGAAATGCGAAATAAAATCAGAATGATTGGTGTCAGTGGACGTTTGAAACGAGCGGCGAGTGTCCGAGTTGTATCAGAACGAGTTGCGCGCGCAGTTGAACGTCGTGGAGTTGATCGAAAGCGCATTACGGTGTTACCCGTATATATACAGGGACAAAACTATACCTCTATAGCGCGTACGCCATCGAATCATGAAAAATCTATTCTTATGATCGGACGTCTAGAGGTGGAAAAAGGATATCCGGCAGCGTTTGAGGCATTTGCTCGTGTTCTTAATAGATTCCCTGAAGCGCGTTTGTATATAGCAGGTAATGGACGTTTGCACGCATACTTAATGTCGTGTGTACAAAAATATAATATTGCACATGCTGTTATTTTTCTCGGCGTAGTAACGGATGTATCTCCATATCTTGCATCTGCAGACGTTTTCTTACATGCAGCAGTGTATGAAGGATTTGGAGTTGCTGTTGCTGAGGCGGTTCTCGCAGGTGTTCCGTTTGTAAGTACGGATGTTGGTATTGTTGGAACAATACTTCACAACGAAAAACATGGGCACGTTGTACCCGTTGGTGATGTTGACGCTATTGCGGACGCGCTCATTGAAACATTATCGTATCCTCAGAGGGCACACGAACAGGCACTGTTGGCTGGTGGAGTACTGGCACAATATATATTATCAGCAGATGCGTACGTTGCGCGGTTAAAAAATAATTGGAGTTCAATCAAAAAATAAATGTATGCGCTTATTACTAGTTACACAGGTACTTGATACGGAGCATCCAATACTTGGTTTTTTTCATGCGTGGATTGAGGAATTTGCAAAACATTGCGAATCAGTGATTGTTATTTGTTTACAAGAAGGAACGTATGCGTTACCACAAAATGTTCGCGTCCTTTCTCTGGGAAAAGAAGAAGGCGTATCACGAATTGAGTATTTGAGACGATTTTTTCGTTACATATATAACGAGCGAAATAGCTACGATAGTGTATTCGTGCACATGAATCAAATATATGTTGTTCTCGGCGGGGTATTGTGGAGATTGTGGAAGAAGAAAATAACTCTTTGGTATGCTCACGGATCGGTGCCGGCGTTACTTCGTTTTGCGGTTCTTTTTGTTCACGTAGTATTTACCTCGACTCCACAGGGATTACGACTTGAAACATCAAAGAAGTGTATTGTCGGACAGGGTATTGACGCAACTCTTTTTGATTTTCGGGCGCATCGTATGGGTGACGAACTCAATTTGATTACTGTTGGTAGAGTGTCTCCTGTAAAAGATTTAGAAACAATTATTGATACAGTTGGGGTGATGCATACAAATGAAGCGCACTGTCTTCTGTCTATTGTTGGAGATGCCGAAACTGCTAGTCAACATACATACAAACATTCAATAATTGAGCGTATTAAGAATCGTGAAATAGAGGCATTTGTTACATGGAGAGGTTCACAATCACACGCCGAGATTGCACACAGTGTTGGTAGAGCCGATGTATTTATTCATTCGAGTCGTACAGGTAGTTTGGACAAAGTAGTTTTGGAAGCACTTGCTGTTGGAACACTTCCTGTGACGTGTGATCCAACACTTGCTCACGATCTCCCTGATGATTTGAAGCGGGTATGTTGTGTTCCATCCGGTGATGTGCAAGCATACGTTCGTGCGCTCATGTATATTCGCGCATTATCGAGTGACGAATCCGACCGATTGCGTAAAAAGGGGAGAGAATATGTGATTCATAATCATTCGTTAACACAGTTAATTCCAAAGATTTTAGATGGTATTGAAAAAATTACATTTTAATTCCAAGACGTCCAGTGTGATCAATCCGGTTCAAAAGTATTTTAATATCATGCTCTTTAAAGTATGTATCAACTGCTTCGCGGGAACCCAACCAGTGTCCATAGTCGTCTAATATAAGGACGCCACCTTTTGAGAGGAGTGGAAAAAGATGCTGCAGCTCATGATAGCTCGATTCGTACCAGTCTGTGTCAAGGCGCAGTAGAGAGATTGCCTTAGGGGTTGTTCTTGGTATGGTGTCTTCGACTTTTCCTTTAACATATACAATATTGTTCTGGTTGTATCCTGTTTTTTGCATGTTTATGATTACTTCATCAAGGGGTGCATAGCACCAGTTGGTATAATCCGCGCGCGTTAATGTTTTCCATTTTTCGATTGCAGGATGACCATTCGATGCTTTAATATCCTTAGATGTTGGTTCACTCATTCCTTCAAATGTGTCGTAAAGGAATATTTTTTTATTAGAATCTGATTCGTGTAATGTGTCAGCAATGATCATTGAGCTACCACCTTTCCACACGCCACACTCAACAATGTCTCCCGGAATATCCGCGTCGAGTACGTACTTCACTGATTGATAAAGTGCATACATGCGCTCAGGAGAAGTCATTGTATATGCCTTATATGACGCATATAACCTTTGAAATACTGGGTCTACTAATTCGGACTCAGAAAGACCTGTTTGTGACACGGCGGTAATTTTATATCCAAAGTGACCCAATATCTTCTGGAAGAGTTTTTTGTAGATTGTCATAAGATTTGAATATACCATATTGGTGCCGTCCAAACGAGGTTTTTCGTGGTATTCTTGAGAAGTGGGTTTGAAAAAGAGTCTTTTTATTAAATATTCTTCATTGTGTAATGGTATACAAAACAAAAGGCGAGTTTATCTGTAAGGAAATACAACAAACAGACGTTGTACTCGATGTTGGTTTTTTTGGACAGGGTGTTATGAAAAAAAATCAAAATTGGGTTCACGCCTTACTCACAAAGAGGGCGAGTGTGGTTTGGGGGGTTGATATTGATTTTGATGCAACATTTGAATATGGAGAAAATTATGTGAAGGCAAGTGCAGAATCATTTAGTATTGATAAAAAATTTGACGTTATTTTTGCAGGTGATCTTATAGAGCATCTTTCAAATCCAGGACTTTTTTTGAATACATCAGCAAAACATATACAACCACACGGACGACTTATCATAACAACACCAAATTGCTTCAATCTTTTTAATATTACTGAAAAAATTTCAAAAGGAGAGCCGACAGTTAATCACGATCATACATGTTATTTTAATAGCAAAACTCTTAAGCAGCTTTTGGAAAAAAATGGCTGGGAAGTGGTGTCTGTTGGATATATCTATTCGCTAGATGTAGAGTATGTTGAAAGTTTGAAAAAAAAATTACTTAATATGTTGTATTGGATTTTAAGTACATTTACGGATGTGTATATGGAGACACTTGTTGTTATTGCGCAAAAAAAGATATGAATGTTATACAAATTATCAAGGGCATCATTCGTGGTCAAAGTCTTGTCCGTATACTAATGAATGAAAGTCTTTCTGAAGTAATAATTGATGGAAAAGTGTTAGATGTTGGCGGTGCGCGAAGTCCAGATTATTTCAACTTTTTGAAGAAAAAAGGAGATGTGGATATAGATGTGGTCGATGGTTCTATTCAAGAAATAAATTTTGAAAAAGATCCTTTACCGTATATTTCAGAAGCATACAAGACGATTATTGTATGTAATGTGTTGGAGCATGTTTTTAACCACGAATTTCTTACACGAGAAATGTTTCGTGTTTTAAAAAAGGAAGGAAGTCTTGTGGGATTTGTTCCTTTTTTTGTACAGTATCACCCTGATCCACATGATTATTTTCGATATACAAAAGAATCTCTTATTAAAATATTGGGAAATGTGGGTTTTGTGGGTGTGTGCGTCAGAGAAATTGGAGGGGGTCCATTTTTTGTAAGTTTTAATACGGTTATGCTTTCAATTCCGAGGGTTTTCCGGGCGCTTATATTTCCTGTTTTTCTCTTTCTTGATCGTATATTTTTATGGTTTAGGCCATGTGCACGCGAACGATTTCCACTCGGGTATCTTTTTCTTGCAAAAAAATAAGCATGTTGAAACTTTTTATTGGTCCAGAAAAAGACGGTGTTGGAATCATACGATTACTTGCAAAGTATAGGGGTATAAATAAAACAAGCTCCCAATTATTTCAACCAGTGAATGTTCCTGTTGAAGATATTTTTTGTATCGTCAATTCAATTAGTGATGCGGATGCAATTTTGTTCCCACACGACTATGCTTCGGTTAAGAATGATGATGATTTTATTGCGACGTATGAAAAATTGTCTGAAGTGTACAATAAAAAAATAATTGTGTTTTCGGTTTCTGATAGGGATATTTTTGTATTATTTAAAAACGCGATTATTCTCAGGACCTCGGCATATCGTTATAAACTTCGTTCCAATGAAATTATAGTTGCTCCATTTATTGAGGACATGGGGTTATTGTATGGAGTTTCTGTGCGACATAAAACCAATGCGTCACCAATCGTTGGTTTCGCAGGGCTTGCACAATGGTGGACGATATATGCGCGAGTGAAGGCATATGTAAAACAGTTCTTGCTTTCTTGTCGGGTTTTATATACAGGAAGGGAAGAAATACGTGCTCATACACAGGGTATTTTTATACGACGACAAGCCCTCAGGGCTCTGGGTATGTTTCAAGGTGTCCGTCTCTGTGTGATTATTAGAAATTCATTTTCAGGATTGGCTCGGACAATTAATGTACCTCAAAAACAATTACGTGATGAATACGTAGAAATAATGCAGCAAAGTGATTTTTGTCTTGCCCCAAAAGGAGACGGAAATTATTCGTTACGTTTTTTTGAAACACTTGCATTGGGAAGGATTCCAGTTCTTGTTGATACTGAGATGGTGTTGCCTTTTGAAGATAAAATTAATTATGACAATGTCATTATCCGTGTGCCACTGCGTGATATTAAGAGTATTGGAAATATAATTGCGAATACGTATATGAATATGACAGACGAAGATTTTGTACAACGGCAACACTATGCGCGAAAAATTTTTGAAGATTTTTTAAGACCAGAGAAATTTTACGCGATCCTTTTTAGTGAGCTTGCAACTCAATTTCATTCAGGATAGTGTGTTGGTATGAAAGAAATTTCAGGTGATATACCTCTTTCCTGGGATGCAAAGATTTGGTATTTGGCATACAACACTGTCAGGAATCTATGTGAATTGCGCTATCCGCTCCGCATGTTGTTTTGGCATGCAACTTTTTCAGATGAAACAAGCGATTCTCCAATGCGTTCGTATCTCGACGCGTTTATGCGTACTGAACTTCCACGGCTAGTACCACCTCATCCGCTCTCTGTTTTTGATATTGGTTGTGGAACTGCGTATATGCGATCGGTGTTGGTGCAGGGTGGATACAGTGGTTTTTATACGGGGGTTGATGTTGTGCGCGAACCAAGGTTTGATGCACACGCATATCCAGAATTTCAAACAACATTTTTAAATCAAGACGTCACTGCGTGTAGTACGGAGAAGAAATTCGATCTTGTTATTTCAAATACATCACTTGAACATGTTGTGAATGATACGGCAGTGGTGGGTATTGCAAGAGCGGTAACGGCGAAGGGTGGTATTGAAGTGCACATTGTTCCATCATTGTGGTCATTACCACTCTATTTGTGGCATGGATATCGGCAATATACACCAGCTCGAATTCGACGTTTATTTAAGGGGACACGATATATGACATATAGAATGGGGGGATTGGCATCATTTTTTTTGCATCTTTTTTCCATTACACTACTCGAACGAATTTTTGGATACTATGGCTTCAGAAAAAAACCTATGTATGTACACTTGAAAAAAATAGCACGAAGAGGGGACGCGTTTCTTCCATGGTGCTCAGTATTATATGCGGTTATCGTCTTTCATGAATAACAATACTACAAAGAAAAAAATACATGTAGTTTTTGTGCTTCCGAGTTTGCTGTCGGGAGGGGGTATTGAAATGCACACACTAAAACTTCTCAGGCACTTTAATCGAGAACATTTTCACTTTTCCCTCATAACATTATTTGAGCGGCCATCATTGCCATCTTTGTATAATACAGTTCCGCACGATGTCGAGGTGTATCGCTTGCATTTTTCAGGTCCATATAATGGTGGACAGTGGAAAGCATTGTGTGTCATTTTGAAGCGCATTTGTCCTGACGTGGTGGTGAGTAGTATGTTTTCAGCGAATGCAATTGTTCGTCTTTTAAAACCATTTTTTTCATACAAAGTGATTACCCGAGAACATAATACATATGAAGAAAAGAAATTGTACCACCGCTTAATTGATTGCGTTTTAGCATTTTTTTCTGAAATAATTCTAGCGGTTTCGTCGACGGTTGCTGATTTCATTTCAAAACAGGCTTGGATTAAGAGGGAAAAAATTATTGTGGTACACAATGGTGTTGATTGTGAGGCAATACACATGTTTTTAAAAGAAAAAGGGGAGGGTGAGGTGTATCGTGTGCGAAACGAGATAGCTTTAAATGATAACGAAAAAATTATTCTCAACGTCGCTCGCTTGAAGCCGCAAAAAAATCACACACTTCTCATAGATGCTTTTGAGCTGTTTGTGCAAACCCACCCACTGCATCATCTTGTTATTGTTGGAAATGGAATAGAAAGAGACGCGCTTACTGCGTACATTCAAAAAAGGGGATTACAGCGGAAGGTACATTTACTCGGATATCGAGACGATGTATTTGCGTGGTATGCGGCAAGTGATTTTTTTGTTCTTACATCAAAACGTGAGGGATTTCCGAATGTGGGCGTTGAGGCATTGGCATTTGGTCTTCCTATGATTTCAACTCGAGTACCTGGCGTTGATGAGTTTCTTGTGGATGATAAAAATGGGTTTATTGTCGCATCTAATGTTCTGGATCTAGCCAATAAAATGAACAGTATTGCTGAAGATCCTAAAAAATATGAAGAAAATTGTAAGAAGACCGCACAGCTGTTTGATATTAGAAAAATTGCAAAAGCGTATGAAACTCTTTTTTATAGTACGGTATGAAAGTTAGTATTATCATAACAACGTACAATCGGGCTCTAACACTCCACAAGGCACTCGAGAGTGTTTTGAAACAAACATACTCTGATATTGAGGTGTTGGTTGTTGATGATGGTTCGACCGATGGTACTGGTGAGTTCATGAGGACAATGACGGATTTTCGGGTGCGATATATCAGACTTTCAACAAATAGTGGGGCGTCAGTAGCTCGTAACCGGGGTATTCAAGAAGCGAGTGGTGGGTATATTCTTGTGTGGGATAGTGATGATGTTCTTTATTTGCACGCTCTCGAAAAAATCATTTCTGTTTTTGACCGACATTCCGAAATATCAATTGTGTCTGCTCCTGCACGAGTACTTGTGGCTGGAAAAGAGCAAAAGTATCTCCATTTTCCAACAGGAGAAGTTGAGCTTTCCGACGTTTTGTGTAAAAAAATTCCAAGTAATGAAAAAGTTCGAGTTACTCGTTCAGATGTGATGAAGCGTGTGTCATACAAATCAAGGAATATAGATTTTTTGGTGAATGTTGAGCTTATTGAAAAAGGAAAATGGTACCATCTTGATGAGGTTCTTGGTGATGTACACAATGATCCTAATTCTGGTTCATTAACAGCATCGAGAAAAAAGAAAAATGCTCAGTATGCAATTGAGCGCGCACCATATCTCGTTGCCTTTCTACAAAAGCATGGAGATATATTAAAAAATGTATGCCTGGGACGGTACGCGGCGTATTGCTACGGCGCAAGCGTGGGATTACTACTCTCGGGAGATGTGCTTTTGGCGCGCTCATTTTCTCGCGAGGCGTGTAGATACGACAATGTAAATCTTAAGTATTGGGGGTTCCTATTTCTAGCACATATTCCAGGTGGTTCGTGTTTGCTACGAATATTCTATTAAGAACATTTTTTGCGTGTAATCTCTTTTTAATTAGTTTTCTATAGTGGGTGTGTTATAGCTTATTTTTTGAGCGTCTTTAGAGAGTTTAAAAAATATACTTACAATAATAATAAGGCGAACAAATTCCATGGTGATGATGGAAATGAGAGCGCCCCAGATACCGTATACAGGAAGGAGAATGAAAAGGAGTAGTATCTTTGTTGCGGGGACAATAGTTTGGAGTATATAGAGCCATTTTTGTTGCATTTGTCCAACAAGAAATTGTTGAAATAAAACTGCCGGGAAAAAAAGTATTACAAGTGAAAATACTTGGGAATAACGAATTGCTTCAATGTAGTTTGGAAAAAAGAATGTAAAAAACCATGGGGCTATAGCAATATAAAAAAGTACAATACTAAGAGCTCCACAAAATACAAGCAATGCCTTTCGGGGAAGTGTTTTGTATAGCGGTAACGGATCAGCGGCACTAAACTTAGGCAATGATATTGTTGCAAGCAGTTTACTTCCAAATCGTAATTGTTGTGGTGCCGCAAGTGCAATGGTATACAGTGCCATTTGAACAGCTCCTAGGTAGTGAAAAACCAGGAGGCGATCTAGTTGCATTGAGATAGAACCAAGTACATTTATAACACTTAAATGTTTTCCATAGGTTAGCATTTTTGATTCGGTTTTTTGTGGTGGATTGTATCGTGTAAGCGTGATCTTATAAAAAATCATTCCAGTGAGAGCGCTTATTCCAAAAAATGCCATCACAAGAAAAGGTGTTGCAGCTGTAAAGAGTGAAACAATTCCAGTCGCGAGTAGTGGGGTAATGGTGTATACCACACCAAAAATAGTTTCTGTTTTGAATTCCTTTTTTCCGATAAGGAAAGGACTAAAAAAACTACCCGCTTGAGAAAAGGGAATAGTGATACCGATAATCACTAGCGACCACCCAAGAGCGACGTTTCCTTGTATAAAATAATATACAGCCGAACCCCACGCTACAACAGTCATCAATACACTCCACGAGAGAAACGTTTTGAATCCTTGGCGAACAACGCCGTCATTTCCGCGTGCTACGGATTGAATAATGGCAGTTCCCATTCCTGTTAACGAGAATGCGGTTATAATTCCTGCAAACGATTGGATAAATTTATAATTACCGAGAGCTTCTTTTGAAATAGTGTTTGCAAGTAGCAGTGTAAGTAAGAATCCAGAGCCAGCACCCATTATTCGTCCGAATGTTATCCAAAAACCACCCTTTGCTAGATAGAGCATGTCTGTTTTTGTGTATCGTTCGCTCCAGCGAAGTGCAGCAACCATCTTTTTTTTGAGCTCGTCCATGTGTGGTAGTGTACCCCGTTAGAAACAGGAAACCAAATGGTTTTTTAGTTCGTATACAATCACGGGTTCTGCTTGGTGTGTGTTCATATATACCACCGACCGAAGAGTCGACCATCCTTTTTTAAGGTGCTATAGTATCTCGCATATGCAACGTATTCTTGAAAAATGTAGTATTGCAGGTTTGTTACTTATCCCGTTTGTGCCGTTTGTGGTGACGGGATCGATGTTTTTTCCATTTATCACAGGTAAGGCGTTTGTCTTCCGTGGTATTGTCGGTATTGTAGTGGCTTTGTGGTGTGCTCTTATGGTGTATGACACATCATATATTCCAAGAAAGAACCCAATACTTTTTGCGGTCCTTGGTTTTTTTGGAATTGTCGCACTTGCAGATATTTTTGGCGTACACTTTGTGCGAAGTATGTGGAGCAACTTTGAGCGCATGGAGGGGTTGGTTACCTTTGTATATCTCTGCGCATTTTTTGTAGTGAGTTCAACAATACTTACACGTACCAATATGTGGAAGGCGTTTTGGAATACATCGATTGTCGCCAGTTGTATGGTTGGGGTATATGCGCTTTTTCAGGTCGCAGGAAGTATTGCAATTTCACAGGGAGGAGCGCGTGTTGACGCAACGCTCGGCAATTCCATTTACTTAGCAGTCTACATGCTCTTTCATATTTTTGTGACGTTGTGGTTTTTGTACCAAAATCGCTTGTCACGAGCACGTTCTGTTGTGTATGCACTGGCCATCCTCATACAGTTCATCGCGCTTTTTTACACGGGAACTCGAGGTACAATGCTCGGTCTTTTTGCAGGATTAGGACTTACTGCACTTCTTATTGCGTGGCGTGGGAAAGAACATCCTCGTCTACGCAGGTTGTCTCTCGGTTTTATTGTGGTCGTTCTTGTGTTAGTTGGAGGTTTTGTTATTGTTCGCAAATCATCTTTTGTACAAGGGAATGAAATGCTACAACGTTTCGCGAATGTTTCTTTTGTTGACGGAACAGTCCAGTCACGTCTTGTGTTGTGGAGTGGTATTGCAAAAGATGGATTTCTCGAGCGACCGGTACTGGGGTGGGGGCAAGATAACTTTATTGTGGTATTTGGAAAATACTATGATCCACGAATGTATCAACAAGAGCCGTGGTTTGATCGTGCCCACAGTGTGTTCTTTGATTGGCTTATCTCGGCGGGTGTTCTAGGACTTTTGTCATACCTCTCGTTGTTTGGTGTAACGGTGTTTCTTCTTTGGCGTCCAACAACAGATCTCTCGATTCCAGAACGAGCTCTTTTTACGGGCTTACTCGCGGGGTATTTCGTACATAATATTTTTGTGTTCGATAATCTCATTAGTTACATTTTCTTTTTCCTTTTTATTGGTTTTGTTGAATCATTTTCTTTTGCTTATCAACGCAACGGTATACAAGAAAAAAGTATTCGTGAGGGCGCGCTCATTCAAGATGTGTTTCTCCGTAAGGGTACAGCAGTGCTTGGCGCGGGAGTAGTTTTGTTTCTTGTGTACACAACAACTGTTCCGCATATTGTTGCATCACAGTCGCTCATCAAGGGACTTATTGCTATTGGAAACGGCGAAGATCCTGCAGTTGCGTTTCCATTGTTTGAGCGAGCATTACAAGATCCTGTAGGAAGAGATGAAACGCGGTTGCAGTTGAGTCGCGTCGCGTTTACTGTTGCCCAAAGTTCCGCTTCTGAGGATAGTAAGCAAAAGTATCTTGCTCGTGCATATGCAGAGGCACAAAAGGCGGTGCAGGAAGATCCACTGAATACTCGACCAAAATATTTCCTTGCTACGTTTGAAGCGCGTCTTGGAAATTTTGATGCGGCCATTCGTCTTTTTGAAGAGTTGTTGGCCATTAATCCTGATAGACAAATGTTTTTGAGTGAGTATGGAACAATACTTCAATTAAAAGGTGAGGGTATGCGAGCGCGAGATGTGTTTCAAACATTAGTACGACTTGCTCCGACCGATCAGGGGTATGCAGTTCGGTATATTGTTTCTTTATTCAACCTGAAAAACCCTTCGGATGCATTACTTTTTGCACGAGAAACATTTGGCACAACAACGGAAAAACTTATTTCAGAAGAATACTATCGTGGAAAAGTAACAAGCTATAACGATGCGGTGGAGAGTATTGGTTTTCAAGTTACTCGTGGTGAGCTTCTCAAGAATAAAAATACGGATGAGTATATTTCAAAAATGAATGAATTAACGAGTGCACATCGAACGGCTGAGGCAGTGCAACTTCTCGATGATGCTATTCGTGTAGACGTAACGATCGCACGTAATGCTCAAGTAATACGAGAAGCGCTTCAAAAAGGAAACGAGGTATCGATGTCGGCAACAACTACACACTAAGAACGCTTGCATTTTCTTAGTGTGTATGCTATACTACTTTCGTGAGTGCGGTAGCGTGTTAAGCTACTCCACAGATGTTCTGCGAAAGCTCCGCCCTTTGGGCGGGGTTTTCGTTCACGGACAGAAACATATTTGTACATAATTTGACATATTGATACAGATTTTAGAAAAAATATAGAGAAAAATTTCATTTTTTTATGATTTTATTACGAAATATGTGTCCACGATGTCCACGATCGTGAGTATCGTGGACAGGTGGTGTGGTGTGCTTACAAATGAGAAATGGGAGTTGTCCACATTTTCATTAAAAACCTTTTTAAATAAGGGTATATCAGGATACAATGTACCTGTTGGAAGGTTTAAATCACGAAATGAAAAACCCGACTTTTTTGCGTTATGTTACAACAGTAGTGCTCGCTCTTTTTCTTGTATGCGGAACGCTTTTTGCGCATTCAGCACACGCCTTTTCTCTTGATTCTTTTTTGAATACGTCGTCACCACGTTTTGTTCATACAAAGGAAGTCGCAGCATCTTGGTGGAATGCGTATGCCTACACAGCAAATGCAACTACTGGTCTTGTTGTTGAAGGATTCTTAGCGGTATGTACAGAATCACCAGCTATCCTCGCGTCTCTACACACGACTATTTCAGATATTCTCACAGACGGCGCTGAAGGTGTAATCACAACACTTGTGTATGATACGGTTCCGTTTATTCAAACTGTACAGGATATCAATACAACCGTTGCCAATATCTACATCACGGGCGCGCAAGAAACATTTGCATTAGTTGGTGTATATGGTCGCACCGTGTATGAAGCAAATGCATTCGCATCAAGCATTCTTACAAACGGAGCAGAAGGTGTTATTACACTACTTGCAAACAACGCCACAACATTCGCACGAACACTTTTTGACATCAATACAACCGTTGCCAATATCTACATCACGGGCGCACAGGAAACATTTGCATCGATTGCAACGTACGTTGTCAATGTGCGTGATGCAAATATGGCGGTGTCCGCTCTTTTGCTTGCAGGAGCAAATGATGTTGTGACGACAACTGAAAATAGTATGCATGCTCTTGCGCGCGCACTTCACCAAACGGCGCGTAGTATGCGTGTGGAAGGGCACACTACATTTGCCGCAGTATACTCAAGTCTCGTACCGCCACAAGCAACATCAACACAAACACCAGCACCAACACTCTTCCAGAGAGCGCGAACCGCCCTCCGTTCATGGCTTGGTATCACCACAACGGTCATCACACTACCATCACTTCCAACACCACCAGCACCCGTTCAGCAAGTAACACAGACAACCATCCAAGGACCAGAACGCATCATCGAAACACATACGTTCACCAACAACGTTCTCGGTCTTTCACAAGCAGATCTCACGAATGCAATTGCAGGACTTCGTCTCGAGTTGTTGCCAAAGATTAAACAGGCAATGGGTTCACCAACATACAACCCTCCCGACACCGCATACCTCGAACTCTCAGGTGGCACGCTCACTGGAAATCTTGCAGGCACCTCACTCACACTCACCAATAATCTTTCTGTTGCAGGTACTTTTGCTGATAGCAGTGGTGATGTGGGAACGGATGGCTACATTCTTCAAACAACAGGCACGAGTACCAACTGGGTTCCTGCAGCATCATTGAGTGTGACAGGAGATGGTACCTTCTCCACCACATCCGCTGACTACTTCATCACAAGTTCTTCAACCATCGCCCATGCATCAGGTGTTGCACTCGGCAACGTACTCCAGTGGGACGGAAGTGCCTGGGTTTCAGCCGCGACATCAACGCTTGGCATTGGTACATCGCAGTGGGTAACAAATAGTTCGGATATTTACTACTCAACAGGCAACGTCGGCATCGGTACTACGTCCCCGTATGCAAAACTTTCTGTCGTTGGTCCGGTTGTGGCTGAATCATTTAATGCAACATCAACAACGGCGACGAGTACGTTTGCGGGTGTTTTGTATACTGCGGGTTCTTTTGCGGATAGTACGGGGAGTAAGGGGGTAAATGGCATGGTTCTTCAATCAACAAACACTGGTGTGCAGTGGGTGGCCACATCATCACTCGGCATCTCGGGCATCACCGACCACGGACTACTCACCGGACTTTCTGACGATGACCACACACAATACGCGTTACTTGCCGGACGTTCTGGTGGGCAGACGCTTGTTGGAGGAACGGGGGCAACAGACGATCTCGTTCTTGATGGTTCTGCCGCAACGGCGGGAAGCGTGACCGTGAGCGAAGACGGAGATATCAATGTGGGTGGATTATTGAGTGTTCGACATAGTAATGTTTCTGCCCCGTACTATTCTCTTGCGACGTTTGGATCTGCAAGTACTGGCTATTTGAGTATTTCGCAAGGGGATTCGGTCGGTAGGATTCTCAACTTTTTTTACGGATCTGATATGGGGCTTTCGAATGGAAGTAGCCTCTTGTGGTCAGACAGTACAGACGGAGCATTGGGAACAGTAGATACCGGCCTCTCCCGTATCTCTGCCGGAATCCTCGGTGTTACAAACGGTTCTTCTGGTGGTGGTGCGCTGTATGCAAATTATTTTAACGCAACATCCACAACTGCGACGAGTACGTTTGGGGGACGCATCATCTCTCCAGGTATCGTTGGGGGAATAACTGGATCTGGGATACTGACACTTGATGGAGACCAGACGGTGGCTGGAAGTGCGTCGGTTGCTGCTAACGGAGTGATTTCGTATAATGCGACGCAAAACACTGGGTCAATATCGATCGGGCCTATGAACTACGAGAACCTAGGTAGTGTTGCCTATACCATTGGCGCAGATGCTCGGTCTGGTCAGCAGGGGATGTTTCTTGCTACTGGTGGGTCGCTGGCGAATCTGGCGATAAGGAACCTGTTCCTTGGTACGGGGAGTACAGATTGGGGTGGAACGTTTGTCGCCTTGATTGCTGATGGTGCGAATGCTCTTGCACAACGCAACAGCACGAACGCTCAGAATTTCCGTTTGTATGGCACGTACACTGACACAAATAACTATGAACGCTTCACCGCTTCAACAACACAAGGAACCGGTGTTGTGCTCGGCATGGAAACCGCGGGAACAGGTGCGGATAATCTGCATATCATTCTTTCCCCGGCAGGAACAGGCAACGTCGGCATCGGTACTACGTCCCCGTATGCAAAACTTTCTGTCGTTGGTCCGGTTGTGGCTGAATCATTTAATGCAACATCAACAACGGCGACGAGTACGTTTGCGGGTGTTTTGTATACTGCGGGTTCTTTTGCGGACAGTACGGGGAGTAAGGGGGTAAATGGCATGGTTCTTCAATCAACAAACACTGGTGTGCAGTGGGTGGCCACATCATCACTCGGCATCTCGGGCATCACCGACCACGGACTACTCACCGGACTTTCTGATGATGACCACACACAATACGCGTTACTTGCCGGACGTTCTGGTGGACAGACGCTTGTTGGAGGAACGGGGGCAAGCGATACGTTGACTCTTGATGGAAGTCTTGGAACATCGGGCGCTCTTGTTGTGGGTGCATCGGGAGCATTGCTTGCTCCCGATGGAAATGCTACAACACCTGCGTATTCGTTTGCGAATGCGACGGGAATCGGAATATATAACGGTGGTGGAAACGAGTTGTCGTTTGATGGTGGATCACATCTGTTTACTATCAATGGCTCTAATCTTCTCAACCTTGTTTCAAACAAGGTGAATTTGGGTAGTGCTGTTGGTCTCAACTGGGGCACGATAGGCGGCTCTATGGATATCGGCCTCTCCCGTATCTCTGCCGGAATCCTCGGTGTTACAAACGGTTCTTCTGGTGGTGGTGCGCTTATGGCGGACTATCTCTCTGCAACATCAACAACGGCGACGAGTACGTTTGCGGGTGTTTTGTATACTGCGGGTTCTTTTGCGGACAGTACGGGGAGTAAGGGGGTAAATGGCATGGTTCTTCGGTCAACAGGCACTGGTGTACAGTGGGCGGCAACGTCAACACTCGGGATTTCGGGCGGGCTTGGTACGGGGGGGCCGTCGTTTTCGGTCAATAAAAATACTACGAATCAAACCGTGACGGCAAACGTTGCAACGCTTCTAACGTGGAGCACAGAAGTGTTTGACACAAACAATAACTTTAGTACATCAACAGGAAAGTTCACCCCGACAGTTGCTGGAAAATATATCATCAGTGGTACTGTATATTGCCCCGGGGCGACAAACTGTTATGTGTATATCTACAAGAACGGTTCTCTATACTTGCAGGGTGGAGAGGGTAGTGCCTCGAGCGTTGTTGCGAATATCTCGGCGGTTGTCGACATGAATGGTTCAACCGACTACGTTGAGCTCTACGGACTCACCGGGGCAACGACCATTTCGGGTGCCGTTGATTCTACCCAATTTTCAGGTGCACTCTTGGCACCAATCGATGCCGACGGTGGTGGATGGACGACAAATGGGTCGTACACCTATTTGACCAATGCCACAAATCTGGTTGGTGTTGGGTCAACATCTCCTTCTGCAAGATTTATCGTCAAAGGGAGCGGAACTGCTACAAACGCCTTTCAGGTTGTTTCGTCAGCAGATGTAAATATTCTTACTGTGTCGGATCTTGGATTTGTTGGTATCGGCACCACATCTCCCTATGCGAAGCTTTCCGTGGTCGGTGATGTCGCCATCGCAAGTGGCGGTCTCTATGACAACAACGCTTCACGAGGATCGAGTGGTATGGTGCTCCGGTCGACCGGCACTGGCTTGCAGTGGGTCGCAACATCGACACTCGGGATTTCGAGTGGTTCATCGCAGTGGACGACGAGCGGATCGAATATTTATTACAGCACCGGAAATGTCGGCGTCGGCGTAACATCGCCAACATCTGCGGCGCTTGAGATCCAAGGGACGAATGGTACCGGAGCCGTTGCTCCGTTTGCACTATTTGCACAAGGAGGCAACGGCGGATCAGATGCCACGAACGGGTATAAGGGAGGGGGCTTCTCATTTATCGGAGGGGATGGTGGAGGAGCTTCTGATGGAACTGACAGCTTCGATATTTCTGGAGGTGATGGTGCTGACTTCGTTGTAACGGGCGGTGCTGGTGGTAGTGCGGATGGTGGGACAACTTCTACTGGAGGCGCCGGTGGAAGCGTCATCATTAATCCCGGCGCTGGAGGGGTTGCAACTGGCAGTAATCCACAAAACGGCGCTACGGGCAATGTCCTTCTTTCATATGATCGCGGCAACGTGGGTATAGGAAGCATCAGTAATTCGTCCGCAATGTTGTATTTCTATGATTCGAACCAGGGCATTAAACAATCGAGCGGGTCGCTTCAGTTCCTCACCGGAGGGAGCCCGCGTTTCTATGTCGCATCGGGTGGAAACGTCGGCGTTGCAACATCGTCTCCGTGGCGGACATTCGCGGTGACCGGCACTGTTGGTTTTTCGAGCACGCTCTCTGCTGAAGCTGGGAGTGACAACTATCTTTGTATCGACCCGGTGACGTATGAAGTAACGAATGGCGGGGCAAACTGTGGTGCGTCGTCGGAGCGTTTCAAAGAGAACATCGTCGATCTTGCCTATGGGCTTGATGAAGTAAAGGCACTGCGCCCCGTCAATTTCACCTATAAGAGAGAGATTACGCCGGACGGTTCCACACATATCGGACTTATTGCCGAAGAGGTCGCTCAGATTGTTCCGGAGGTTGTTGAATTTGATGAGGACGGAAAGCCCGAATCGGTGTCGTACGACAACCTCGTTGCGCTTCTCATTAAGGCGGTGCAGGAGCTCTCTGATAAGGTTGATGTGCTCCTCGCGTCGGCGGGACAATCAATTTCTGGTGGTGTGGCACGCTTTGTTGATGCGGTTGTTGACCGACTTACCGTGGGAAGTGCTGAGGAACCATCGGGGATCACGCTTTTTGATGATGTAACGGGCGAACCGTATTGTTTGTCGGTGCACAACGGTGCCACGGTGACCCAGGCGGGTGCGTGTGACACGCAACCTTTGGATGAACCAAACGGTGACGGCTCGGGTGCTGTTTCGGCTTCTGGATCTACCACAAGTGATCCTGTTGTTGACGAACCGACTACCGATGAACCAGGTGGTGATGAACCGGTCGTCGATGCCACGACGCCAGAGAATCCTCCCGCCGAGGAAGCCCCGGCGGTCGTTGAGCCTTCCAACGAGACTCCTGCCGAGAGTGTTGGAGATGTGGCCCCGTAGGAACCTGCGAATGTCTCAACAGGAACAACGGGTTGATGATTATTTCTATACAATTGTATACACCATGAAAATGTTTTCTTGAGAGAGGGGTGGTGTATACTATGTGTCGTCGTAGATGTGTGTTGTATATTTAAAATATTAAAAAATAATATATTCAGTATGAAGAAAATAACAGTAACTTCTATTATCGCCATGGTTCTTCTTGGGGGACTTTTTGGTGGTTGGGCATGGTACACGTATAACACGTTTCTTGGTCCAGATAGTGCCCTCATGGGCAACTCAACATATGTTGCCGTTTTTTTGACAACAAATCAGGTTTTCTTTGGAAAAATTGAGTCCATGAATTACCGAGACGTTGTTTTGACAGATACATTCTATTTACAACAAGGAGGAACGACTGCAAATCCAGAATTTATTTTGCAAAAAAGTGGTAGTGAACTTCACGCACCAGAGGATACGATGTTTATTAATCGAGACCACATTTTGATTATTCAACCTCTCAAGCCCTCGTCTCAAGTGATTACATCTATCAAGCAATATAAAGAATCGTTGACGAAGTCGGCTACACAAGAAACGGCAGGTAAAAAAGCAGCTGCGCCAGAGCCGGCTGTACCTGCTTCACAAGATGACACAACAGCAGAACCGCAGGTTCTTGAATAAGAATTTGAGATAGGTACTTTTGAACCGTCCTCTATTCGTGTAGAATAGAGGACGGTTCTGCATATGCATGACCGGCGGCTGCACTCACATAGAACAATACATGGAGCTTGTCACCCGCCGGTCATGCATGGATGGAACTCGTCGCGCACACGTATATGCACAAAACGTGCCACTTGCGCCGTATACAACACTACGTATTGGTGGACCTGCGCGTTATTTTTTTTCTGTAACCAACGATACAGAACTTCGGGAAGCGGTTTTGTATGCGCACACACAGCAAGTGCCGTTTGTTGTGTTGGGTGGAGGCTCAAACACACTCTTTGCAGATGGGGAATATGAAGGAGTCGTTATACATATGTGCATGAAAGGAGTTGTCTATGAAGAAAGGGACGATACAACAGTGCTCTGTATATGTGCAGGCGGGGAAGTGTGGGACGATGTTGTTGCAGATACTGTTACGCGTGGATTGTCTGGTTTGGAAAATCTTTCAGGTATTCCAGGGAGTGTTGGAGCGTCACCGGTACAAAATATAGGTGCATATGGTGTTGAGGTCGGAGATCATATTGAGTACGTTGAAGTATTTGATACGCGCACATTTAAAAAGAAAAAACTTTCTCGAGAAGAGTGTTGTTTTGGATATCGCGATAGTATTTTTAAATCACACGAAGGGCGCGCATACATTGTTACGCGTGTTGCATTCAGACTTTTATACAGACCGCATGGGAATGTCGGTACCATTTACAAAGACAATCGTTTTAATATTGGTGATCTTATTCGCAGGCGCACAGAAACACCAACACTAAAAGATGTGCGTGATGTGATTATTGAAGTACGAGATAAAAAAGGGATGTGTATAAAAAAGGATGGAACGTCTTTTGCTTCGGCTGGGTCTTTTTTCGGCAATCCTATAGTGTCACGTGCAAAGTTTGAGTATATTCTGAAGGTGGCAGAATACACTGACAAAGAAAAAGAGAGTAGATTGCGCCCGTGGTTTTGGGACCAATCAGATGGCTCTATAAAAGTGGCTGCCGCATTTCTTCTTGAATTCACAACATTTTTAAAGGGGTATACGCGCGGAAGAGTTGGCGTATCACCGTATCATTCGTTGTCTCTCATTAATCTTGGTAATGCAACAGCACGTGAAATATCTGACTTGGCACGTGATATGCAAGACGCCGTTGAAAAACTTTTTAATGTGCGTCTTGTTTCTGAAGTTGAGCACGTTGGTACTTTTTAATTACACGTTGTTTAGTAGTAAATTATTTTTTTGCAATTTATTTTTTGTAAAAATTTTTCTCCACGTATTGTTTTAAAAATTTTTTAAAACAATGAATGCAAAGTTATCCACACTTATGCATAAAACATGTTGTGTTGTGCACGATTATGAACGATAATTTTATGTAGTAAACATATGTGCACGCTAATGTGTACATTCGTGTTGGTCGACGTTTACCAAACCCTTATCAATCGTGGTACCACGATTCAAAATTATGGCAGCAAAAAAGAAAGCAAAGAAAGTTGCAAAAAAGAAAGTTGCAAAGCGTGCTCCAAAGCGCAAAGCAGCAAAGCGCCGAGCGTAAGCTAACGCTTTGTCCCACATACAAAAAATCGCCCTCGGGCGATTTTTTGTATACAAACACTTTATTCGTGATTGTTTCATACAATCACTTGCGCCCTCGGGCGATTTTTTGTATACAAACACTTTATTCGTGATTGTTTGTAACAATCACTCGCATCATACGACGTTTTTTGTATGCAACCTCTATTTGTTTTTGTGTTATAATGCGTTTTCATACCTTATATATGGAGTTTTTAAGTAAATTATTCGGAAGTGATGCATCACGGACCCTTTCGGCACTTCAGCCGATTGTTGCCCAAATCAACGGTTTTGAGCCAGCTATTGAGGCACTGTCTGATGAAGCACTTCGAGCAAAAACAACTGAATTTAAAGAACGTTTGGCACATGGGCTCTCTCTCGAAGATATTCTTCCTGAAGCATTTGCAGTCGTACGTGAAGCTGCGCGACGAACACTCAAACAACGGCACTATGATGTTCAGCTTATTGGAGGCATCATGCTTCACCGTGGTGCAATTGCGGAAATGCGAACCGGAGAAGGAAAAACGCTCGTTGAAACACTTCCTGCATACCTCAACGCACTTACGGGAAAAGGGGTGCACATTGTGACGGTGAATGATTACCTTGCTCGGCGTGACGCGGTGTGGATGGGCCAAGTGTTTGCGTTCCTCGGCCTCTCGGTTGGTGTAGTCAACAGTCAACGACAATCATTTCTCTATGATCCTGCGCATATGGATGCTGATCCAAAGCGTGATGAGGTGGGTTCATTTAAAGTTGTGTACGAATTTTTGCGTCCGTGTGAAAAACGAGATGCGTATGCTGCTGATATTACGTATGGTACAAACAGTGAGTTTGGTTTTGACTACTTACGTGACAATACGGTCTACCGAAAAGAAGATTTGTCTCAGCGTATGCCCCAAGATGGTGGACACCACTTTGCTATTGTGGATGAAATTGACTCTATATTGATAGATGAAGCGCGTACACCGCTTATTATTTCTATTACAACAAATGAGTCTGAGAAGTTGTACTCAACGTTTGCTGATATAGCCCAACGTCTTACAGAAGAAGAAGATTATGAGGTTGATGAAAAGAAACATGCCGTGTTACTCACTGAGGCGGGTATTGAAAAGGCGGAAAAAATACTCGGACTTGAGAATATTTACACTGACGCAGGTGTTCGGTACGTGCATCACTTGGAATCTGCAATAAAAGCAAAAGCACTCTACAAAAAAGACAAGGAGTACGTTGTGCGTGACGGGGAAGTTATTATTGTGGATGAGTTTACCGGACGATTACAACCAGGGCGTCGATGGTCGGAAGGGTTACATCAGGCAATTGAGGCAAAAGAAGGTGCTCGTATTCAGGAAGAATCGCGTACACTTGCTTCAATTACCTATCAAAACTATTTCCGCATGTACAAAAAGCTTGCGGGTATGACCGGAACTGCGTTCTCAAGCTCAGAAGAGTTTTTCAAAGTGTATGGACTTGATGTTGTTCCTATTCCAACCAATCGTGTGAGTGCGCGAAATGACCACAACGATTATATTTATCAAACAGAAAAAGGAAAGTTTGAAGCAATCGCAAAACGGGTGAAAGAGGCACATGATAAGGGGCAACCGGTACTTATTGGTACGGTATCGATTGAGAAAAATGAATTGCTTTCAATGCATTTGACGAATGAAGGTATCCCACACACGGTCCTCAATGCAAAAATGCACGAACAGGAAGGAGAAGTAATTGCGCAAGCTGGACGCAAGGGATCAGTGACGGTTGCCACAAACATGGCAGGGCGTGGAGTTGATATTAAACTCGGTGGAGCTCTTGCAACACCTGAAGAACACGAAGAGGTGAAAGCGCTTGGCGGATTGTTTGTGCTTGGAACGGAGCGTCACGAGGCGCGACGTATTGACGATCAGTTGCGTGGACGTTCGGGACGTCAGGGTGATCCAGGAGAAACACAGTTCTTCGTGTCTCTTGAAGATTCGTTGATGCGTGTGTTTGCGTCTGACGCCGTCAAGCGCATGATGGGTCGTTTTGGTATTCCCGAAGATGTACCAATTGAAAATCGTCTTATTAATCGGTCGCTTGAAGCGGCTCAGAAAAAAATTGAAGGACTCAACTTTGATGTACGAAAGCACGTGCTTGAATTTGACGATGTGATGAACACCCAACGAAAAACTATCTACGACCGTCGGAAGGCTCTTGTTCTTGGTGAGCACGCAGATATTGAGCGAATTCTTTTTGAAATGATAGGAGGTGATGAAGATATTGTTCGTAGTGCCCAAGAGAAAAAGAAAGAGCTTGGAGACGTTCCTTTTTTGGAAGCGGCGCGTCGACTCATGCTTCAAGCGATTGATGTTTTTTGGATTGACCACCTCGAATTGATGGACTTTACGCGTAGTAGTGTAAACCTTCGTGCGTACGGGCAACGCGATCCGCTCGTAGAGTATCAAAAAGAAGGTTTGATGGCGTTCCGAAGAATGGAAGCTTCAATTGAAGGACACGTCATGAGTATGGTGCCTCAAATTGGCGCTGGTGCATTTAGTAAAGAAGAAGAGCAGTTGCGACGCGAGCGCGCACGCTTACAAATGATTGCAAATGATTCATCTGATGCAGCCCCTGTGCAAGCAAAAAGTATGGAGCACTTTGGACGTAATGATATGGTGACTATAACAAACGGAACACTTACGCAAGAGATGAAATACAAAAAAGCAGAACCTCTTATTCAAAGTGGTGAGTGGAAAGTTGTTGAACAAAAATAAATCTATGCTTGGGGACCTCATTCTTTTTGCACAGTCGCTTTTCTTGTCCATCGGTCCATGGGGTGTGTTTGTTCTTGGTTTTTTACAAGAAGTTATTCCGCCGATTCCTTCGACACTTGTAACAGTGTCAGCAGGGTTCTTTTTTCTTGAGGGAGCACCATTTTCGTGGGCGGCATTTCTCAGACTCTTTTTGTACATTGGACTACCTATTGCTGTCGGTCTTTCTCTTGGTTCACTCATTATCTATGGCATTGTGTACTGGGGAGGAAAACCAATCGTATTAAAGTACGGTGTATATATGGGAATATCGTGGGACGAAGTCGAAAAAATGCGTGTCTATATGGAAGGGCACACATGGGATGATGTGCTTTTGTTTGCAGCGCGTTCGTTTCCGCTCATGCCAAGCATTGCCATTAACGTGTTTTGCGGTCTTGTCCGTTGGCGACCTGTACCGTTTTTTTTGCACACCTTTTTTGGTACCATCATTCGCTCAATGTGGTCAGGATTTATTGGGTGGCAATTTGGTAATTTCTATCTCAAGTACTCGACGATGGTGGAAGGTGCACAAAATAGTATTCTCGTCATCGGCGTTCTTGTGTGTGGCGCATTTCTTTATTACCACAAGAAAAAGAAGAATATGACGAGAAATGTTGCTCCGTCTGAAGAAGTGGTAGAATAGAAGTGTTTATAGGTTTACCCATACATAACACTATAATATGAATATTCTTTTTAAAATCGTTCTGGCAGCACTCGCTGTTCTCGGGGCTTCGTATTTGGTACCTGGTATTTTTGTTGAAAGTTTTTATGTAGCGCTTATTGTCGCCGTTGTGCTTGCGGTACTTAATCTTATTGTGAAGCCAATTATTGTTGTCTTAACACTTCCGATTAACATTGTGACCCTTGGGCTTTTTACACTCGTCATTAATGCTGGGCTTTTCTGGATTGCTGCGTATTTTGTTGACGGTTTCGCCGTTCAAAGATTTCTCGACGCGTTTATCGGTGCACTTCTCGTTTCAGTTGTGGTGTGGGTAGGGCACAAATTTCTTCCTGACAATGACTAAGATTCGCATTGTTACCCATAGTGGAGGGTTTCATGCCGATGATGTTTTTGGTGTGGCAACACTGCAACTACTTCTTGCAGGTAATGAGATTGAGGTTATTCGTACTCGAGACCCAGAAATTATTCGATCAGGTGACTACGTGTTGGATGTTGGGGGGGTATACGACCCAGCAACATGTCGTTTTGATCACCACCAAGCAGGCGGGGCAGGAAAGCGTGAAAATGGTATTCCATATGCATCCATTGGTTTAATTTGGAAAGCGTTTGGAGCACAGGTGTGTTTGTCTCAGGAGGTAGCAGATGATATTGAAACTCGGCTTATACAAACAATCGACGCCTTTGACAACGGAATAGATACATATACCGCAACGACACCCGGCGTGTATCCATACATTATTTCAACTGCCATGTTTGCATTTACCTCATTGGGGGTTGAGGTGGAAAATTTTGATAATCGTTTTTCTGAAGCGGTTGCTTGGGTGACGGTGCTTTTAAAAAAGGAGATACTGTCTGCCACAAACAGGGTTGCTGTATTTGTTAGTGCACATAAATCCTATGAAGAGGCGTCTGATAAATCGCTTGTCGTATGTGAAGGAAAATTGAGTCGAGAAGTACTCATGGAAGCGTTTCAAAAGTACCAAGATGTTATCTATTTTATAAAACAGCACGCAGATGGAACGTGGCAGGTGGTGTGTGGGGTTGATGATGTGCACGTATACAAGAATAGAAAAGACTTACCAGCATCGTGGGCGGGGAAACAGGGCTCTGAGCTTGCTGATATAACAGGTGTACCTGATGCTGTATTCTGTCACAACGGACGTTTTATGGCGATTACAAAAACAAAAGAAGGTGCAATAAAACTAGCTGAATTGGCTCTTTCCGCGTAATATACTCTCCTATGCCATTTATTGACGAATTACATCTACATTTGGCCGCAGGTCGCGGAGGCGACGGTGTTGTACGCTGGCTGCACCTTAAAGGAAAAGATTTATCTGGTGCTGCTGGAGGAAACGGTGGTCGTGGGGGTGATGTTGTTGTTACGGCAATTCGTGATATTACCGTACTCCTTCGTTATAACGATCAAAAAAGTTATGAAGCAGAAGACGGTGCGCCTGGAGGAAGTCAAAGCAAGGAGGGAAGAGATGGTAAAGAACTTCTATTTGAATTTCCTGTGGGGACTGTGATTACCAATGTGCAGACAGGACAGCGTTTTGAACTTCTCACTGAAGGGCAGAGAGAAATTATTCTCCAAGGTGGCAATGGTGGATATGGCAATGAGCACTTCAAAGGTTCACGAAACGTTACACCGCGACAATCAACAAAAGGAAAACCCGGTGAAGAGGCCGATTTTGAAATTGAACTACAGTTGGTTGTTGATGCGGGTTTGATTGGTCTACCAAATGCTGGTAAGTCGAGTGTCCTTAATGCGCTTACAGGTGCACATGCAAAAGTTGGTGACTATGCGTTTACCACACTCAACCCAAACCTCGGTGCGCTGTATGGATTCGTACTTGCGGACATTCCAGGATTGATTGAAGGCGCAGCAGAAGGACGGGGTCTTGGACATACATTTCTTCGTCATATTAAACGAACCAAAACACTCATTCACTGCATTTCATGTGAACATGAAAATCCCATTGAGGCATTTACCACTATCCGTACAGAACTTTCAAAGTATTCTAATGATTTGGCAGAAAAGCCAGAACTCATTTTGTTTACAAAACGGGATCTTCTTGATGAAAAAACACTTGCCCTTCGTGTCAAAGATTTTGCTAAAGCAACAAAGATTCCCGCAAAGAGTATTGTTACCGTTTCTGTGTATGATGATGCCTCTCTCAAGGAGCTCGGAGACACTATTGTTAAGGCCTTAAGAAAAAAATAAAAAATCTCGTATACTAGAGTTATGCCAGAGTACATACCAACAATTGGGTTAGAGATTCACGTTGAGCTCAAGACGCAGACGAAGATGTTCTGCGACTCCAAGAACGATCCCGACGAAAAACGGCCCAACCAGAACGTCTGTCCCGTCTGTATGGGTCACCCTGGCACCTTGCCAACCATCAACAAAGAGGCGGTCAAACATGTGCTCCGCGTTGGTATGGCGGTCGGTGGTACGCTCGCTGATTTCACCGAATTCGATCGCAAGAACTATTTTTATCCTGACATTCCAAAGGGATATCAGATTAGCCAATATGCGTATCCGTTGGTCAAAGGTGGCGAGCTTCACGGTGTGGCACTTACACGAATTCATCTTGAGGAAGATACTGCGCGTAGTCAGCATGAAGGAGATCATTCACTTGTCGATTTTAATCGTGCAGGTGTTCCGCTCATGGAGCTTGTTACCGAACCGGTGATTCACTCTGCAAAAGAGGCAGGTGATTTCGGTCGTGAATTTCAATTACTCCTCCGAACGCTCGGCGTGTCGGATGCAGACATGGAAAAAGGTCACCTTCGTATGGAAGTGAATCTCTCAGTCTCGAAAGATCCGAATACGCTCGGTACGAAGACCGAAGTGAAGAATATCAATTCGTTCAGTTATGCTGAGAAAGCAATCGAATACGAGATTGAACGACAGATTGCCGTGCTTGAAGCGGGCGAAGAGGTTATTCAGGAGACTCGTGGGTGGGATTCCGTAAAAAATCAGACCTACTCGCAGCGAAAGAAAGAATCATCACACGATTATCGATACTTCCCAGAACCAGATTTACCAAAACTAAAAATTTCAGAAATCCCTGAGTTTTCTCATGATGCCCTTAGAGCAAGCCTCCCCGAATTGCCTTGGGTACGACGTGCGCGCTACCTTGCGCTTGGTTTGAAACAGCAAGATGCCGACATGTTTGTACAAGATTCTATGTACGGAGACTTTTTTGAAGCGGTTTCAAAATGTTTGAACAGCAATGCACAAAACATAATTCTCGCGACTAACTATATTGCAGCTGACCTAGCAGGAATTCTTAAAGGTGCGCCTATTTCAATTACACCAGAGAACTTTGCAGAACTCATTGAAATGCTCTCCGGTGGTCTCGTTTCTTCTCGTGGTGGAAAAGATATTTTGGCACACATGGTTGCTACAGGTGGTTCTCCAAAAGAAATTGCAGAACGTGAGGGATTACTACAGCAGAGTGATGAAGGTGCACTTTTAAAAATTGTTGAGCAGGTGATTGCTGAGAATCCAACCGTTGTTGCCGAATACAAAACAGGGAAGGAGGCACTACTTCAATTTTTTGTCGGTCAAGGAATGAAGCTTTCAAAGGGTGCTGGAAACCCAAAAATGTTTCAGGAGCTTTTCAAGAGGAGTTTAAGCTCTTAACCTTTTCTCTCTATAAACAATCTGCCGCCGTCGGATTGCTCCAACGGCGGCGTCTGCGTTTGTGGCCTAGGAAAGGCCTGAGTTAATGGCTTCTTCGTCGAGCTGTCGGTCGGCCTCGATCATGGCCTCCAGCTCTTCGAATAGTGGTCCCGACCTGTCTCCGAGAACAGTGTCGTCGGGGATGGTCGGTCCCATCGAGAGGGGAAGCCCGTTCTCCTCGCAGATGGCGACGCCAATCTCTCGGAGTTTTTCTCTGATGGCAACTTGGAAGTCCTCCTCACCCCCAAAGAGCCTCAAAGAGAGAACCGCCTCAGAGCCCACTTTGCGTACATCGCGGAATGTCTTCACGTACTAAGCCTCCTTTCATGAGGTTTCCGATAAGGCAATGTACTAGATACAACATTTTGTCAATTGTTTATGGTGGTGTATTCGTACTGCAAAACGACGTGGTATACTTTTTGTATATCAATTATTCCTAGTATCCAGTATCTAATCTCTATTTATGTCACGCATCGCAATCAATGGTTTTGGTAGAATCGGACGTTCGTTTCTTAAACTTGCACTCAAATATCCTGAGATTGATATCGTTGCCATCAACGACCTTGGCGACGCGCAGAACCTTGCCTACCTACTTACGTATGACAGTGCATATGGGCGCTCTGACCTTGATGTGCAAGCTCACGACGGGGGAATTACTGTGAATGGAAAAGATATCCCGTTTCTTCAAGAGAAAGATCCTATTAATTTGCCGTGGAAAAAACTTGATGTAGATATCGTTATTGAATCAAGTGGCTTTTTCACAAATTATACAGATGCAAAAAAACATCTCGACGCTGGCGCAAAACGGGTGGTGATTACTGCCCCTGCAAAAGGTGATGCTGTGGACGGTATTGAAACTGCGACCGTGTTGATGGGTGTGAATGAAGACAAATTAAAGACGTGTGATATTACCTCAAATGGTTCGTGTACCACAAATGCAGTGAGTCCGGTTATTCAGATTTTGCACGAAACACTCGGCGTGGAAAAAGCAGTGCTCAATACAGTACACGGCTACACGCAGTCACAAAATTTGCAGGATGGTCCAAATAAAAAAGATTGGCGCGAAGGACGTGCCGCTGCGTACAACATTGTGCCAACATCAACAGGTGCCGCAGTCGCTGTAACAAAAGCGATTACTGATTTGGAAGGAAAGTTTGATGGTATAGCAATACGAGTTCCAGTGATAGTTGGTTCTATTGCTGATGTCACACTTATTACGAAACGAAACACAACAGTTGAAGAGGTAAATGATATTTTACGAAAAGCATCCGAGGATGCTCGCTGGCAAGGAATTTTGAAAGTGAGTGATGATGAATTGGTTTCTGCAGATATTGTTGGTGAACTGTATGGTGCAATTGTTGATAGCAAACTCACACGTGTTGTTGATGGAAACTTGGTGAAAGTGCTTTCGTGGTATGACAATGAGATGGGCTACACCGCAATGCTTGTACAACATGTCCGCAAGATGTCAGCTAGTTTGTCATAATCATAATTATCTAACGAGATGAAAATTGCACTTGGAGCAGATCACGCAGGATTTAAACTCAAAGAATACGTGAGAGATTTTCTTGTTTCTCAAGATCATGAGGTGATGGATAAAGGTGCGTTTTCATTTGATGCTGATGACGATTATCCAGACTTTGTATTTTCCGTAGCACATGCAGTTGCTGAGGGAGAAGTGGAGCGAGGAATTGTTATCGGGAGTTCAGGGCAAGGGGAGGGGGTTGCCGCAAATCGTGTTAAAGGTATTCGTGCACTTGTGTATTACGGAGCACACGAATCTCTTGGGCAAACATCGAAAGTTGGTGAACAAAAAGGAATTATCGAATCGAGTCGTGAAGATAATGATTCAAATATTCTTTCACTCGGCGCATCTTTTGTAACACATGAGGAAGCCAAGGAAGTTATTGAGAAGTGGTTGAATACTCCGTTTACAAATGAGGAACGTCACGTTCGTAGAATTCAAAAACTAGACTCTACTTTCTAGTTTTTATATTTTTTCTACATTTTATTTCATACACACTATCTACCACATACTATTTTTATGATACAAGTTGTTCCAACGATTATTCCAGAAAATTACACTGACATTCTGGGCGATGTTGCACGTGTCAAAGGTATTGTTTCGCGTGTACAGATTGATGTTGCCGATGGTACGTATGCGCCATCAAAAACATGGCCATACAATGGGGATGAGTCGCACCTCAAAGAAATTCTTGCACAAACAGAAGGACTTCCATATTGGGACGAAATGGACTATGAAGTTGACTTACTCATCAATGAACCAGAACGTGCGATTGATACATGGATACAAGTAGGTATTGCCGCTGCGATTGTGCATATTGAAAGTACACAAAAACTTGATGAAATAATTCAGAAATTAAAAGATGTTGACTGTGAAATTGGTCTTGGTATTAAACCGAGTACGCCAAATGAAGAATTGTACCGATATATCGGTACAATTGATTTTGTGCAGTGCATGGGAAGTGACAGTATTGGATATCATGGTGTTGCGTTGGATGAACGAGTGTATGACAAAATACAATCTCTCCGTGCACAGTTTCCTGAGCTTCCTATTGCTGTTGATATTGGAGTTGATGATGAGACGGCGCCGCTTCTTGTTGAGGCAGGAGCGACAAAACTTGCATCGGGCTCTCTCATTTTTGGAAGTGAGGATATACGCGACACAGTGACCTATCTTCAAAATCTCTAAAGAAATGTGTGGACGTTTTTTTCGGTGGCACGCATGATATGATACATACAGTCATGACGCACCTTTCTGATGAAAAAATTAAGGAACTAGAACTGAAAGCGAACGACATTCGTATGTCGGTTATCGACATGCTTGAAGATGCGGGAAGTGGACACACGGCTGGTCCGCTTGATATGGCAGATATTTTTACTGCATTCTATTTTCATATTCTTAACCATGACCCAAAGAATCCAGAGTGGGAAGAACGTGATCGCCTTGTACTTTCAAACGGTCATATTGTACCGATTCGATACGCAACAATGGCGCACGCAGGATACTTTCCGATGAGCGAACTCAAAACTCTGCGTAAATTTGGGAGTCGTCTGCAAGGACATCCAGAACGAGAGAGATTGCCAGGACTAGAAACAACATCAGGACCTCTTGGTTCGGGGCTTTCTCAATCTGCAGGTATTGCGTATGGTGCTCGAATGGATGGAAAGAAGTGGCGCACGTACTGTTTGATGTCTGACGGCGAGCTACAAGCAGGAAATACGTGGGAAGGTGCCATGTTTGCTGGGAAAAATAAACTTTCAAATCTGACTGCGGTTATTGACCGCAATAACATTCAAATAAATGGTATGACGGAAGATGTGATGCCGTTGGAACCACTCGCAGATAAGTGGCGTGCATTTAATTGGCACGTGATTGAGGTTGATGGGCACAATATGATGGCATTTGTTGATGCAATTGATGAAGCAAAAGCAATCGTGGAAAAACCAACAATGATTATTGCGCATACGATTGCCGGAAAGGGAATCAAAGAGATTGAATACGATTTTCACTGGCATGGAAAACCGCCAACAAAGGAAGAAGAACAAAAGTTTTTGAAAGAGCTACGAACATTAAAGGGAACAATTGAAGCAAGTCACAATGATTAAATCAGAGCAAAAACTAGCGGGGAATATTTTTGATACAGACATCAAAAAAGTACCAACGAGAGATGGTTTTGGTCATGGATTAGTAGAAGCGGGGAAGGCGGACGAACGCGTTGTGGTGTTGTGTGCCGATCTGGAAGAATCAACGCGTGCAGAGTGGTTTCATAAAGAATTTCCTAAGAGATACATTGAAATAGGTGTAGCCGAGCAAAATCTGGTAACTATTGGAGCCGGATTAGCTGCGGTGGGAAAAATTCCATTCATCACATCGTACGCAACATTTTCTCCCGGACGAAACAATGAACAAATTCGAACAACGATTGCACTCAACAACGTGCCAGTAAAAATTGTGGGTTCACACGCCGGTATTTCGGTTGGTCCTGATGGTGCAACACATCAAGCGCTTGAAGATATTGGCCTCATGCGTATGTTGCCTAATATGACTGTTATTGTTCCTTGTGACACTGTTGAGGCCCAAAAAGCAACAACTGCATGTGCCCAAACACCTTTTCCGACGTACCTTCGTCTTGGAAGGTCGGCAACTCCCGTTGTTACAACACTTGAGAGTCCTTTTGAAATTGGTCGTGCGGAAATACTTTGGGAAAGTGACAGTTCAACTTCTTTGCCGCAGGTTGCTCTTGTTGCGTGTGGTTCATTGGTACACAACGCACTTCTTTCTGCAAAAAAACTACAAGATGAGGGTATTGGTTCAATTGTAGTAAATAATCACACAGTGAAACCAATGGATGAGAAAACAATCACAGAAGTTGCTTCTAGGTGCGAAGCGGTAGTTACCATTGAAGAACATCAAATTGCTGGAGGTATGGGTTCTGCGGTTGCTGAGATACTCGCACAACAAAAGCCGGTGCCTATTGAGTTTATTGGCGTGTATAATCAATTTGGTCAATCGGGAACTCCCGACGAACTTATCAAGCACTACAGAATGGATGTGGATTCTATTATTGAAGCGGTGAAGAAAGTTATTTCAAGAAAATAATATGGTAACACCTGGAACATACAAACATTCAAAAACAGGAAATCTCTACCGTGTGATTGGTATTGCAAAGCACTCTGAAACACTGGAAGATGTAGTTGTGTATGAAGCGTTGTACGACAATCCAAAATCAAAACTCTGGGTACGGCCACTTTCTATGTTTGAAGAAGAGGTGGAAATTGGAGAGCAAAAGCGAAAAAGATTTGAGCGAGTAGGTGAATAGTAAAAAAACTCTCTTACGAGAGTTTTTTTACTTGGTAGTTCGCAGGAGCTTCTACAAGGTGTTTTTCAAGTTGTTCGCGGGAGAGAAGTCCTTTCTGTGCTCCGATGTATTGCACAACTGACATGGAATTAATTGGTCCCCACGCAAGTGCTTCTGAAAGTGGCTTGCCGAGCGCAAGTGCTGCAATGACCGTCGAAGAAAAAGCGTCTCCTGCACCCGTGCGATCTACCGGCGGCTTTGGATCTGGATACATGGTGACTGAAAACGTTTCGTTGTTGTGTGCATCGTATGCATATGCACCTTTTGGACCGTCGGTAATAATGACAATCTTTGGACCAAGTTTAGAAATACCTTCAAGAAGTATTTTGATATCACTGATATCTGATGTTTCTAAAATTCTTCCCGCTTCCTCGCGGTTGCAGAAGAAGGTGTGCGTATGAGCATAGACGTCAGATAATTCTTTTGCACCGAGTTGTATCTGGAATGTCCCTGGTTGAAAGGCGAGTTTAATAGAAGGGTGTGCTTCGAGGTAACGAGCAATTTCGTGGTGGTATTCAAGTGAGTGGTTGGCAAGTGATGAGAGGTAGAGCCATGTGGGTTCCCCAATATCAGGAAGTGCGTATGGGTATGGTTGGTGTTTAATCAAGATAGTTCGCTCTGGTCCGTACTGTAGAACGTAGTGGTGGTTACTGAGCATGTCCTCATGAATTCGAATGAAAGATGTTGAAACATTGTGCCCAGTGAGGGTTTCAAGAATTTTTGTTCCAAGTTCATCATCTCCAACATCACTTACAAATGCCGTCTTGAGACCAAGTCGTGTTGCCGCAACGGCCGCGTTTGCCGAATTACCTACCGCATGAATAACGGTAAGATTTTTGTATGACACCTTGTCTCCAAAGCGAAAACAAATCTCGTCGTACCCTTTGTCTTCTGGGTCACGCTTTGTGTCGATACGTACGTCTTCTAATTCAATAAATTCGTCGGTGACGGTGTCGCCAATGGCGATGAAATCATATGTATTCATATGTCGTCTAGTATACCATGTGCATTTTTTCTTTTACTAAAAAACACAGGAGGCGCTGCCTCCCGTGTGGTGTAATAGTGAACATCTATCGTGCCCATTCAAAGAAATCTGAAGAGAAGTGATTGACTCCCGAAACCTCAACCTCAATTTTGGGCTCAGCTGTGGCGAGCGAGAGAACGAAGCACCCGCCCTTTTCGCGATTCTCATCCGGGACTTGCTGTACCGAAGTTACCACGAGTTCCCCGGGGTATTTTTCTCGGAAGGTCTCTGGGGCGTTTTTGGAGAATTTTACAACATCTCCAATGTGTACATCCTCGGTGTTGTGCGGCAGGGCACTGTTGCACAACAGACACATGGTGTTGCCTCCTTTCTTTGGTGGACTTGTCTGGTGCAATTTAAGCATATGTGGGTGTGTATGTAAACTGGTGGAACATGGGGCATGTAACACAAGGCATGTAACACAAAGCATGCAACGTGTAACACGTAGCACAAAGCACAAAGTATGTAACATGTAGTAATACCTTTTGTTGCTCGCTACACACTACATGTTTTGTGATAGAATTATAGTATGAATCCCGTTAGAGATATGTCGTTTTGTTTTTTTACACCGCACTTTAATATTATGATATGGTGAAAAGGCACACATTAATAATGATAACTACGGAAATGCAAGGTATTTCCTATCTCTAACGGGATGAAAACTTTACGTGAAGCAGTACAAGAGGCACAACAACAGAAACGGGCCATTGGACATTTCAATGTTGCTAGCGTGGAAATGATACAGGCGGTTGTTGGTGCGGGTAAAGATACTGAACTCCCAGTCATTGTGGGCGTGTCAGAAGGTGAACGTGATGTGTTTGGAACTACGGCGCTTGTTGCACTACTTCATACGATTCGTGAAAAAACTGGTCGTGAGATATATCTCAATGCTGATCACACATACAGTGTTGAACGAGTGAAGGAGGCAATTGATGCGGGATTTGACTCAGTAATTTTTGATGGAGCAGAACTTTCTTTTGAGGAAAACATTGTGAAAACGAAAGAGTGTGTTGCATACGCGCGCGCATCAGGAAGAGATGTTTTAGTTGAAGGTGAACTTGGATTTATTGGTATTGGTTCAAAAATGTTGGATGCATTGCCAGAAGGTGTTGCCGTGACCGATGAAACAATGACGACCGTTGCGGATGCACTTCGTTTTGTACAAGAAACAGGAGTAGATATGCTTGCCCCAGCTGTTGGAAATGTACACGGTATGCTTAAAGGTGGGCACAATCCACAACTTAATCCAGAGCGTGTTGCCGAGATTGCTCAGGCGGTGGAAATTCCACTCGTGCTTCATGGTGGGTCGGGTATTACCGACGAAGATTTTACGGCGGCTATTAGTAAGGGGATTTCGATTGTGCATATTAGTACTGAATTGCGTGTGGCCTATCGACAATCACTCCAACTTTCTCTCCAAGAGAGCCCAGAAGAACTTGCTCCCTACAAATTTATGAAACCTGTTATTTCGGCAGTGCGCGATGTTGCCGTGCGTCGTCTTAAGCTCTTTGCAGGCTTGTAATCTGCTTTCCTTCACTAACCTCAATTCCTCACCCCTTAACCCAAATTACTTTAGGGTTGCATTTTGAGCGTCTGTATGCGATTATTGGTGTCCTATGACAGTAGTACACATCGAAAAACGAGAGGGGGGCAACCCAGATACACTCCGCGCAAAGGGGCGTATTCCTGGTGTCATCTATGGTCCAAAAGAGGCTTCTCAGGCTATTTCTGTTGATCAAAAGGTATTTGAGAAGCTTTGGAAAGAGGCAGGTGAATCAACCATCATTACACTTGAAGGTGTTGGTGAACCAAAAGATGCGCTCATCCATGAAGTTGATTTCAATCCAGTCACGGACGTTGCTCGTCACGTTGATTTTTACGTAATCGAAAAAGGAAAGAAAGTTGAGACAGAAGTTCCGCTCGTATTTGTTGGTGAGGCACCAGCAGTTAAGAATCTCGGAGGAACGCTCATGAAAGTTATGCACGAAGTGAAAGTTGAGGCATTTCCAAAAGACCTTCCACATGAGATACTAATAGACGTATCGACACTCGAAACTTTTGAGAGTCGTATTGCAATTAAAGATATACCAGTACCCGCGGGTGTGACTATTTTGGAGGAATTGGATGAAACAGTTATTTCTGTGTCACAACCGAAAGAAGAAGAGGAAACGCCAGTTGCTGAGATAGACATGGAATCTATCGAAGTTGAAAAGAAGGGTAAGAAAGAGGAAGAAGGAGAGGCCACGGAAGACACCGCAGAAAAATCTCAGGCGTAATCCACTATAATCGGGTGTCTGGCCAATTTTATGCGCCATTCACGTTCCGTACTCATTTTGTTCATATGTGTTCTTTCAGTGGGATTTTGTTCCACGGTTTTTGCGCAAACTGCCACATCAGATGCGGTGACGGCGCGTCAAAAGGAGCTTGAAGCACAGCTCAAGCAGGTAGAAAAAGAAATAGGGCTTCAGCAGGTTTTTCTTGATGAAAAACGAAATGAACGTGTGTCGCTTGAGCGAGACGTTTCGTTGCTTAACGGTGAAATAAAAAAATCACAACTGGGCATTCAGGCGCGCACCTATTCGATTCAAAAAATTGGCGGAGAGATTGGTGATAAGCTAGAAACGATAGAGCAACTCACGGCTCGTATGACGCGCGAAAAAGCATCACTTGCGCAACTTATACGAGAAACCGACCGCCTCGACAACTATTCACTTGTTGAAATTGCACTCGCAAAAGAAGATATCTCTGAATTTTTTGAGGATTTAGATTCATTTGATTCTATTACGGTTGCATTACAGGGATCATTTAGAAAAATTGAAGATACTAAAGAAGAAACACACAAAGAAAAACTAACACTTGAAGAACGGCAAGCTGATGAGTTGGAGTTGAAAAAACTGCAAGAGTTAGAGAAAAAGAAAATTGAAATTCAAGAAGCTCAGAAAAAAGAGGTGCTTAAGGTGACCAAGGGACAAGAGACGGTATACCAAACAATCATTGCGCAAAAACAGCAAACGGCTGCACAAATTCGCGCGGAGCTCTTTAAACTTCGTGGTTCAACGGCTATTTCTCTCGGTGAGGCTATTGATTTTGCACAGACGGTTGAACGACTTACCGGTGTTCGTGCCGCTCTGATTCTTGGAACACTTCAAGAAGAAACAAAATTGGGAGAGAACCTCGGAACAGGAAATTGGCAAACTGATTCACACCCAGAACGAGATAGATACATTTTTGCGGCTCTTATGAAAGATTTGGGACTCAATCCAGATAGTATGCCTGTGTCGGCAAAACCATGGTACGGGTGGGGTGGCGCGATGGGGCCAGCGCAGTTCATTCCTTCAACGTGGGCTTTGTACGCAGGATATTCGTGTGATAAGACAACGCAGACGTGCGCACCGTACGATAAGAGCAAGGATCGTATTGGAGCAGTGTCTGGGCATTTTCCGCCAAATCCATACAATCCCCTCGACGCCTTTACTGCCGCTGGAATTCTCCTTGGAGACAACGGTGCGCCTGCGGGAACGCGTGCAGCAGAACGTCTTGCATCTCTTCGGTATTTTGCTGGATGGGGAAATGCGTCAAAACCATCGTACGCCTTTTACGGCGATGAGGTGATGGCACTTACTGATGGCTATCAGGCACAGATTGATATTTTGAAGGGAGGAAAATAGAAGGAGGTAGAATGTGGTGTTTGGAGTGTGGGGGAATTCAATAGCAAATATCTAATAGCAAAGAAGTAGAGAGCAGTGTGTCCCGCTAGAGGCGGGGGAAGTAGAAAGTAAAAAGCCCTGCTTCTCCAGACGGAGAAGCGGGGCTTTTGTGTGCGTACTATTGAATGTGTACAAAAATAAAAACTGTTATACTGAAAGGGTGTTATTTTTTTAATCGGTCTCGCATATGAATCCCGTTAGAGGTTTATTATATTCACGAAAATACTTTTTTTGTACATAACCTATGTAGTATTATGAAATACCCTTTTAAAAAAAACACACTTTCTAACCGGATGAAACTGTTTTCACGTATCTGTATCTTTGTTGGCGCACTTCTTGCGGTGGTTCCATTCGTGTCACAGGCCGCTACAGCTTTGGATTCTGTGCCTGACGCGGTAAAGAGCAAGTACGCGTTTGATGGTCCTGTTTATGCTGTTGTTAGTGACGGAGCCACGTTGTATGTGGGGGGGTCTTTTACCGCGGTAACACCGAGACAAATTGATCCACCCTCTTTCTTGAGAAATAATCTCGCAGCAATTGATCTTTCGACGTATACCCTAACATCATTTGCACCGAGTGTGGGTGGTGGTGTTGACGCCCTCGCTCTTTCGGCGGACGGTGAAACGCTGTATGTGGGTGGTAGTTTTAGTTGTGTCGGAGCGCTGGATGAATTTGATGTGTGCACAGGTGTTACACAAAATAAAATTGCCGCCTTCGATACTGCGGGTTCCGGAACACTACTTCCATTTAACCCCGACATCTCCGGGGGAGACGTTGCCACACTCACACTTTCATCGGGGGCTACCCCAACACTCTATGTGGGAGGCGATTTTTCGCAGGTTGGAGCCACAACACGCAACACTATGGCTGCGTTTGATATGACTGACAACGTGGGCACGCTTTTATCGTTTAATCCTGATATAAGTACCGACGTCAATGATAGTGTTCTTTCCCAAGACGAATCAACAATATACGTCACGGGCACTTTCTCAACCGTTAATGGGGGCATGCCACAGGAGTATCTTGCTGCTCTCGATGCTGTTTCTGGAGAAAACCAAGACTGGGGGGTTTCTTTGGATGGTGGTGGTAATGTTCTTAAAATTTCTTCTGATGGAAATACGCTCTATGTGGGAGGAAGTTTTTCTTCTTTCATGAGACAGTCGGGCGAAGGAGTTCCGTTTGATGAAGATACAAATGAGGCTCTCGCGACGTTTCCGATAGTTCGAACCAATCAGGGTGGGGGCGGGGGCGGGGATTCCACTATATATGCTGTGATTCCCGATGGTGATGGTGGGTGGTATATCGGCGGAAGCTTTACGCATGTGGGGACGACGTCTCAGGGGCGTCTTGCGCACATCACATCAGGAGGGCTCTTCGACGATACTTTTACACCAGATGTTAATGGGACAGTCTATGCTCTCGAACTCTCTCCGGATGGATCAACACTGTATATCGGTGGAAACTTTGACACCGTTGATGGAGAAAGTCGAGATTATTTTGCTGCCCTTGATACAAGTGATGGCTCGGTAACTGTGCTCAATCTCTTTTTCGACGGTATTGTACGAGACTTGAAATTTTCTTCGGATGGGAGTGAATTGTATGTTGCCGGAGGATTTTCAGAAGTTGCCGCATCTTCGCGACGAGGTGTCGCCGCTCTTGATATGTTGGACGAAGGGTCACTTCTTCCTTTTGATGCCGATTTGTATGGGTCTGGATATGCATATGCACTCGAGCTTTCACCAGATGATTCTGTGCTCTATGTTGGTGGTGATTTTTCGGCTGTAAAATATGGAGCGGGACCCGGAACCTTGAGAAACAATAGTGCTGCCTTTACTACCGCGGATGATGGTGCGGTGACAGCATTTAATCCAAATGCCGATGGTATTCTTCGTACGCTGGCTCTCTCGGGGGGTGGTGACACGCTCTACGCCGGAGGAGAGTTTCTTACCATAGGAGGAGAAGCTCGGCATGAATTTGCAGAGCTCGACATGACGACGGGTAGTTCAACGGGTCTCCTTGATGCCAATATTGTGGGCGAAGTCGGAACAGTGCAATCCATTGCGGTGTCTGGTGATGGTGCAAGTGTGTACATCGGTGGTGCGAATTTTTCCGAAATCGGTGGTGCGTCGCGCGCGTATTTTGGAGAGATTGATGCAAACACGGGGCTTGCAACGAATTTCAACCCGTCATTCAACGATGAGGTTAGAGCTATCGCGGTTGATTCTGTTGGGGGTACCGTATACGTTGGTGGTAGTTTTACAAAACATGATCCTGAATCGTCTCCGTATCTTCTTGCAATAAACCTGGCAGATAACTCACACGTAACGTCTTTTGCCCCGATTCTTGATGCCGATGTTTACGCTCTCGCGCTTTCTTCGGACGATACAGTCCTCTATGCGGCGGGATATGCGGTTGATGGAGATGGTGCGATCGTGCCAGCTTTTCTCAAAGGTATTGATACGAGCGATGGAGATGCCACCGCCTTTGCACCGGATGACATGAAAAGCATCTACGCGATGGCACTTAGGTCGGATGACTCTGAGCTCTTTGTCCCAAATTTTGATCAAAATGTGACCAACAATACCAACGTACTTGTCTTTGATGCGGACGGAGATGTGTCACTTGACGTTACTGCACCCGTTATCACACTTCTTGGTAGTTCAGATATTGAACTTACTGTTGGTAGTACATACACGGATGCCGGTGCTACTGCTGAGGATAATGTGGATGGTGATATTACTGCGGACATTGAAGTTGGTGGAGATGTCGTTAATCCATCTGTTGTTGGTATCTATGTTATTACGTACAACGTCCAGGATAGTGAAGGTAATTCTGCGACGGAGGTGACGCGAACAGTTACTATAGTGAGTCAAGAAGAGGGTTCTGGTGGTAGCTTGACGGGAAGAAGTGGAGCGGTTGGTAGTGGATCTGGAAAAGATCTTCGGTTTCTTCTTGAAAAATTAACTGAAGTGTTACGACAATACCTCATGTTGTTGCTTGCAGAAAAACAACAATAGTAGAATAGAAGGTAGAATATGGTATCTGGAATGTGCTATGTAGAACGTAGTGTGTGTCCCGCTAGTGGTTAGGTGTGGGAAAAAAGTGGAATCCAATGTCAAATTTTAAATAGCGAAGATTTTTGCATTTTGATGGTTTTGTGGTACTATTGGGGTGTATTAGTCACTAATAATAAATACATGGTAGAACTCAAAGCACTCTGCATGAAATGTAGAGACGCAAACAACAAACCAACAATGCAGGTCATGAATGACCCGGTTGTGTCAGAAAAAAACAATCGCTACTCAGCTAAAGGAAAGTGCGCACAGTGTGGAGGAAACATGTTTAAGTTTCTTTCCAAAGATGATGCAGAGAAGCTCAAATAATAAAACAAAAACAACCCCGATATCGGGGTTGTTTTTGTTTTGACATAGTAAAGTAACAAGTGTATAGTATTCGTGTACCCGCCGGGCGGGATTTTTTTATCCCGCTAAAAATCTTATAGTTATATGGAAATCAGAAACATTGCCATCATTGCACACGTGGACCACGGAAAAACGACCTTGACCGACGCACTCATGCGTCAGACAGGCGCTACAAAAGAAGGTGTCTCCATGGACTCAAATACGCTTGAGCAAGAGCGTGGTATTACTATTTATGCAAAAAATGCGTCGCTTATGTTCAAAGGTACAAAGGTGAACATTGTAGATACTCCTGGACACGCCGACTTTGGTTCTGAAGTTGAGCGTGTGTTGCGATCAATTGATTGTGTGCTCCTTGTTGTTGACGCACAGGAAGGACCGATGCCACAAACGCGTTTTGTACTAAAAAAATCTCTTGAGCTCGGACTTAAGCCGATTGTGGTTATCAACAAAATTGATAAACCAGCGGCAGACCCTGCTCGATGTCACGATGAAGTGTTGGAGCTGTTTATTGAACTTGGTGCAACGGAAGAGCAACTCAATTTTCCTGTTGTGTATGCGATTGGACGAACAGGTATTGCAAAAAAACAGCTTGCGGATGATTCACAAGACCTTATGCCACTTCTTGATGTGATTCTTGAACACGTGTCTCCTGCATCGTCACAAGAAAAAAGAGAGAAACCTCTTCGTCTGCAGTCATTTAACCTTGCGTACGACAATTTTCTTGGCCGTATGGCAGTTGCGCGCATCTATGATGGAGAAATTATTCCAGGAACACCTGTGTTTGTAAAAAAACCAGATGGCACAACACGTTCGGGGAAGGTCACTGCAATTTTTACATTTGAAGGTCTTGCTCGAGTTGAAGCAAAAAGTGCTAGTGCTGGTGACATTGTCATTATTGCAGGTCTTCCCGATATCGACATTGGAGAGACCATTACGTCAGATACAAATTCAGAACCACTTCCAGCAATTGCCGTGGATGAACCGACTATTGTATTGCAATTTTTGGTGAACAATTCACCGTTTGCAGGGCGTGATGGTCAGTACGTAACGTCACGACAGATACGTGAATATTTGGAACGAGAAATTGAAGTGAACGTTGGTTTGAAAATAGATTTTTCTGAAAATGATAGTTTCAAGGTGTATGGTCGTGGTGAGCTACACATTGCCATTCTTCTTGAAAACATGCGCCGTGCAGGATATGAAGTACAAGTATCTCAACCACACGTTATTATTCGTGAAGAAGATGGTGTAAAGACAGAACCGTTTGAAGAAGTGGTTATTGATGTGCCGGCTGAGTTCCAAGGAAACGTTATTGAACGATTAAGTAACCGAGGTTTTATTCTTAAAGGAATTCATCAGGAACACGGCGGTACGACGGCACGACTTATTTTTGAAGGACCAACGCGTGGACTGTTGGGTTATCGAAACCAATTTGTTATTGATACAAAGGGAGAAGGGATTCTTGCTTCGCATGTTCTTGGCTTTAAACCATACGCTGGCGAAATAAAACGAAAGGCGGTTGGTTCAATGATCTCCATGGTTTCTGGAAAATCAGTCGCGTTCTCACTCTGGGGTTTGCAAGATCGTGGCGTGCTCTACATTGGTCCGGGAGTTGAGGTGTACGAAGGCATGGTGGTAGGGAATACCTCAAAGGGTGAGGAGATGCCAGTGAATCCAACAAAAGGAAAACAGCTTACCAACATGCGTGCATCGGGTTCTGATGAAGCAATTGTACTGTTTCCAGCCCTTGAGGTGAGTATCGAGCGTGGTTTGGAAATCATAAACGAAGATGAGTATCTTGAAATTACGCCAAAGAATGTTCGTATTCGCAAACAGTATCTTTCTGAGCTTGATCGAGCAAAAGCCCGTCGATAATTGACAAGTGCTCGTATATAGTATATAGTTGTTCTAGGTAACTATTCTCATTAGTTTTGTGTACGGCATTGTCCGACACGCGAGGTGTCACTATTTTTATTACAGACCTCATAAAGAACTGGCGAGACACTGGTCATCGCAATCTTTATGTTTCAAAAAAACTCAAGCAATTCTTTGCGTCCAAGCGGTCGTCGCTTCGCGCGTCCTGCAGGATTTAAAAAAGGCGGAAATACTTCACGATCAGGTGGAGCTTCTTCGGTGCGTTCGTCAGGACCACGTCCTCATAATTACGCGCCACGTCCACATGGCGTAACGTCGGGAGCTCACTCACAAGAACCACGTCCACGTGGTGATCGTCCGTTTGCATCTCATGCACATGGTCCACGTCCACAAGGATATGCGGCACATACCGGAGATCGTACACCATCACATGTGTCGTATGGGCGACCCCCACAGCGTGGAGGGTTTCGTCGCGGTCCACAGGTAAGAGGACGCGGGCGAGGTGAACGAATTGATTTCAACCGATTCATCAACAAGGCGGTTATTACTGAAAAAGTGGAACACTTTGTTCCTGAACACCGCTTCGCTGATTTCAAAATTTCTGATGCACTAAAAAATGCTATTACTGCAAAAGGGTACGAATTTCCAACACCTATTCAAGATAAAATTATTCCGCACATTCTCACAGGAGTGGACGTTGTGGGTATCGCAAATACTGGAACAGGGAAGACTGCAGCGTTCCTCATTCCTCTTATTGAAAAAATAAGTACACGACCAACCGAAAAGATTCTTGTTATGGTACCAACGCGAGAACTTGCACTTCAAATTGATGAAGAATTCAAAGGATTTGCGCGAGGAATGCGTTTGTTTTCAGTCTGTTGTGTTGGTGGAATGAGCATTGGCAAACAAATTTCTGATTTACGACGTCAGTACAATATTGTTATTGGTACTCCGGGTCGTTTGAAGGATCTCATTGCGCGTAAAAATATTAATCCTGCGAATTTTGCGACTGTAGTACTCGACGAAGCAGATCGCATGCTTGATATGGGTTTCATCAATGACATGAAATTCATCATGGGGAAAATGCCCCCACCACGTCATACGCTCTTTTTCTCAGCAACACTCTCTGCGGACATTCAAAAACTCATCAAAGATTTTCTTGTGGAACCTGTATCTATTTCAGTAAAAACACAAGAAACAGCACGCAGTGTTGATCAAGATATTGTCCGCGTTGCTCCAGGTGCAGACAAGTTGGACATCCTTCACGACCTTCTTAATAAAGAAGGGTTCAGTAAGGTACTTATTTTTGGTCGCACAAAACACGGTGTTGAAAAGTTGTCACAAAAACTCATTGAACGCGGATTCAAGGCGGAATCAATTCATGGTGATAAAAATCACGCACGACGTCAACGAGCACTCCGCTCATTCAAAGAAAATCATGTACAAGTACTTGTTGCGACTGACGTTGCTGCACGTGGACTTGATATCGCCGACATTACACACGTGATTAACTACGATTTACCACAAACGTACGACGATTACATTCACCGCATTGGACGAACGGGCCGGGGAAGTAAAACAGGGAAGGCGCTCACCTTTATCGAATAAAAAAGTGCAAACGCCGGAAGAAGGGCTTGAAATAAGGGTATATTGACGAGTTTGATTACATGTTGCAAAGAGTTTGCACGTGTAGTATACTAGTATCGTGCGAGTTGCAGAAAATAAAGTCGAGTTTCTCGCTATTGAGTAATCTTAAAATACAAATCAGTATGTCAACAGGAACAATCAAGACTCTTACAGACCGTGGATTTGGATTCATTTCTCGCGAAGGCGAAGCAAAGGATCTTTTCTTCCACTCAAAGGAGTTGAATGGTGTTACGTTTGAAGAATTGAAAGTAGGCGATGTTGTCTCTTTCGAAGTTGTAGATGGTGAAAAAGGACCAGCAGCAACAAACGTATCACGCGCGTAAGCGTCGTGAAGAAAAATCACCCCGCCTCTGGTGGGGTGATTTTTCGTTATGACACACATATGAGTTCGTGGTCTTTTCGTGTCTCACTTGGTACACTAGGGGTATACCTAGTAGGTTTTTTTGCTATGAAAATAAAGAATTTTAAGGAGCTAGCTATTTCTACCAAGCGAACTGATGCGCTTTCAATTATACACGCAGGACTTGTGGCGGTTGATACTCGTGTTGCAATTCAAAAATCTGTGGAGTGTGATGGAAAAACACTGCGTATCGCAGACACAGTATATACACTTTCTGCATACGATCGTGTACGCGTTGTCGCCGTTGGCAAGTGTTCTGTTGAAGCGGTGTATGCGCTCGAAGAACTTCTTGGTGACGTACTCACTGACGGAATTGCACTTGATGTCGTCCAGGGTGTTTCAAAAACAGGCACTGTTACTTTTTTGACGGGTACACATCCACTTCCAACACAAATGAATGTGGATGCGACTAAATGCATTCTTGATTTTTTGGATTCATCCACAGAACGCGATCTTGTTATTATGAGTATTTCCGGCGGAGGTTCAACACTGGCATCGCAACCACTCAATGGTCTGTCTGTTGATGAAGAATCTCGAGCAATTGCAGCATTGATGAATGCAGGTGCGCCCATCCAAGACATGAACACCATCCGAAAACATCTTTCACGCGCGCGTGGTGGTGGGTTGGCACAATGCGCATATCCAGCAACAGTTGCCTCACTTATTTTTTCTGATGTTCCAGGAGATGACATTTCATATATCGCTTCGGGGCCAACCGTTTGTGATACAACAACGATTTCAGATGCGCAAGCACTTCTTGTATCGTATGGTCTTGAGGCGATTGGACCGTACCTTATCGAAACACCAAAAGGAACAGAGTTATTTGAAAAGGTGACAAATACCATCATTGTTTCGAACAGTATTGCGCTCGAGGCAATGAAAAAAGAATCAATTGTTCGTGGGTATACGGCGGAGATTGTGACCTCAACGCTCACCGGAGAAGCACGCAGTGTCGCACACGACATTGTTGAGCGCATACATTCTGCTCCAGAAAAGACGGTCTTGTTATTCGGCGGAGAAACAACCGTTACTTCAGAAGGTCCTCACGGAATTGGTGGACGTAATCAGGAAGTTGCTCTTGCGGGATTGCGTACGATTGCTGATGGTGAGGTGCTTATTGCATGTGCGTCTGATGGACGTGATAATACAGATGTTGCAGGTGCAGTGTGTGATACGATAACGATGCACGCCGCGCAAGAAAAAGGTCTTTCAGTTGAAGAGTGCCTTGCATCACACAGTTCCTTTCTCTTTTTTGAAAAAAGTGCCAGTCATATTGTGACAGGTGCTACTGGTTCTAATGTGTCGGATCTTATTATTGCGTTAAAATGATATTTTGTATGAATTCACCATTTATTTTATTGCTCGACGAAGTTACTCTTGCGGATGTATCGCGTGTAGGTGGTAAAAACGCGTCTTTGGGAGAAATGCTCAAAGAATTGGGGAGCAAGGGAATCATGGTGCCGTCTGGTTTTGTAACGACAGCCGAAGCGTATCGATTTTTTATGAAGGAAACGGGCATGGATGCGTTTGTTGTTTCGGTTCTTAAAGGACTTGATACTCACAATATTAAAGATCTCGCGAAGCGCGGAGAAACTATTCGTAAGGCGATTGTAAAAGCACAGATGCCAAAAGAATTACGGGCGGACATTGCAACTGCGTACGCAAATATGGAAAAGAAGTATGGAAAAGGAGTGAGTGTCGCCGTGCGCTCAAGTGCAACCGCTGAAGATCTTCCTGGTGCGTCGTTTGCTGGAGAGCACGAAACATACCTTGGTATTGTGGGTGTTGACCGTGTGGTGCTAGCAGTGCAGTCGGCAATGGCGTCACTCTTTACCGATCGTGCAATTTCATACCGCGTTGATAAAGGATTTGATCAATCAACAATTGCACTTTCTGTAGGTATTCAAAAAATGGTTCGTTCTGATGTTGGCGCATCGGGCGTGATGTTCACCATTGATACGGAAACGGGTTTTAAGAATGCGGTGGTGATTAATGCTGCGTGGGGACTTGGAGAAATGGTTGTGCAAGGAAAGGTGACTCCTGATGAGTACGTGGTGTACAAGGAAGCGCGAGCAAGGGGAAAACTTCCCATCATCAACAAAACACTCGGTTCAAAACTTTCAAAGATGATATATGGAAAAATGGGGAAGGGGGTAAAGCAAACAAAAGTTATTGCGACGAAAGAACGTGAGCGAGATACGTGGGTGCTTTCTGAAACAGAAATTCGCACGTTGGCGCAGTGGGGTATTGAAATTGAGAAACACTACACAGCACGCGCTGGAGCATGGACTCCAATGGATATTGAGTGGGCAAAAGATGGACGCGATGGAAAGTTATATATTGTGCAGGCACGACCAGAAACGGTTCAAGCGCTTCGTGACAGGGCCGTTATTGTTGAGTACACACGCCACGGAAATGGTCCTGTCTTGTGTGAGGGGATGTCTGTTGGAAGTAAAATTGCAACAGGAAAAGCACGCGTTATCCTTTCACCGAAGCAAGCACACACATTTAAAAAAGGTGAAATACTTGTAACTGATATGACGGATCCTGATTGGGAGCCGATTATGAAAATTGCATCAGCAATCGTGACCGATAAAGGAGGGCGAACATCGCATGCGGCAATTGTGTCTCGTGAGTTGGGTATTCCTGCAATCGTTGGTTCAGAAAACGCGACGCGAAAAATAAAAACAGGAATGGATATTACCGTTGATACCACAGGAACAAAAGGTGTTGTCTTTAAGGGCACATTGCAGTTTTCTACAGTGCAACACAACATCGCACATCTTCCTAAACCAAAGACGAGCGTTATGGTAAACGTTGCGTCTCCAGAACACGCATTTGAGGCATCGTTTTTACCAGTATCAGGTGTTGGTCTTGCGCGCGAGGAATTTATTATTGCGTCTGTTGGAGTGCATCCATCCGCACTGTTGGAGTACAAAAAACTTTCGCCAGCGTTACGAAAACAAATTGATGTAAAAACACGGGGGTGGGATGATAAGGTTGCGTTTTATGTTGATCGACTCTCGTACGGTATTGCTACTATTGCTGCTGCGTTTTATCCACGTCCAGTGATTGTGCGATTTTCTGATTTCAAAACAAATGAGTACCGCACACTTCTTGGCGGTGAGGCGTATGAACCACAAGAAGAGAACCCAATGATTGGGTGGCGAGGCGCATCTCGGTATTCTGATGCTCGTTTTGCACCAGCGTTTGCGTTGGAGTGTAAGGCAATAAAACGTGTGCGAGACGACATGGGATTTGATAACGTCATTCCCATGGTGCCGTTTTGTCGAACACTCAAAGAAGGTGAACAGACACTGATGATCATGGCACACGAAGGACTTGCATCTGAATTTGCACAATTACAAGGACACCGACGTTCAGAAAAAGCAGTTCCTGTGTACATGATGTGTGAAATCCCATCGAATGTTATTTTGGCAGAAAAATTCTTGGATATGTTTGACGGTATGTCGATTGGGTCAAATGATTTGACGCAATTAACACTCGGACTTGATAGAGATGCAGGGGCGCTTTCGTACATTGGCAATGAAAATAACGACGCAGTAAAAGAGCTTATTTCAAAAGCTATTACCGCATGTAAGCGTCGCGGAAAATACATTGGTATTTGTGGGCAAGGTCCTTCGGATATTCCTGAATTTGCACGATTCCTTGTGCAAGAAGGAATCCAAAGTATGTCACTCAATCCCGATGTGGTTATTAAGACAATAGATGCAATTTACAAGACAGAGCAGTCGCTCTCTAGAAAAGTCTAAATATGAAAGCAGTATTTTTTGGATGCTCGGCTGAGCATGAAGCGTACCTTACACGACGAATGACTGAGCGCGCGCTTGGTGTTGATGCGGTGTATCTTCCTGAGCACATTTCAACGGACACGTTACATCACGCGGATGATGCACAGATTGTTTCTGTGTTTAGTTCGTTTCCAATTACCGAAACAGAATTTCAGCAATTGCCACACATGAAGTATCTCACGACGCGTTCAACGGGATATGATCACATAGATCTTGTTGCGGCAGGACAGCATGGAGTGGTGGTTTCAAATGTTCCTTCGTATGGAGAAAATACTGTTGCCGAACACGCGTTTGGACTCCTTCTCTCGCTCTCAAAGAAAATTTATGAAGGGTACACCCAAATTCGTGAGAAGGGAGATTTTAATTTCAGTGCACTCCAAGGGTTTGATTTGAAAGGCAAGACGCTCGGCGTGATTGGTGTAGGTCGTATTGGATGCCACAGTATTGCTATTGCAAAAGGCTTTGGTATGAACGTGTTGGCGTATGATGTTGTTCCCAACCTCGAACGGGCAACACAACTCGGTTTTTCGTACGTGTCTCTCGACGAGCTCTTGGCGCAGAGTGATGTTATTACACTGCATGTTGCACACACACCAGAGACAAACCATCTAATAAATGAAGAAACAATTGGAAAAATGAAACGCGGTGTTGTCCTCATTAATACGAGCCGCGGGGCTGTTGTGGATACAGAGGCGCTTATTAAGGGCCTAACGACAGGGCAAATTGGGGGTGCCGGTCTTGATGTGCTTGAGGAAGAAGGGGTGATTCGCGATGAAATGCAATTTGTTCTTTCGGGAAAAGGTGAAGGGCACGATTTGCGAACAGCTCTTGCAAATCACGTACTTATCGATATGCCAAACGTTATCGTGACTCCACACATTGCGTTCAACACACAAGAAGCGGTTGAACGTATTTTGGAAACAACAATTGACAACATCGAGGCGTTTATGAAAGGAGCTCCACATAACGTTGTGACACAGGTATGAGTCGGATTTCAAACATACGCGCGGATGTCATGCAAGATTCTCGCGGAGAGGACACTATTTCGTGCACAGTGACACTTGAGAGTGGTGTTGCAGTGAGTGCATCTGTACCGCAGGGAAAGAGTACTGGATCGCATGAGGCAATTTCAGTGTCAGCACACACTGCAGTTGCACATATACAGGCACTAACACCGCAACTCATTGGACGTGAGAGTGGTACTCAAAAAGATATTGACGCACTGCTGTGTGAACGTGCGGGTGAACAAAAAAAAGAACTTGGAGGAAATACAACACTCGTCATTTCGATTGCGGTAGCGCGTGCACACGCACAAGAGATCGGTATTCCATTGTGGAGATATCTTCGTGAGCAGGCGCATATAGAAACATTTCCAAGTCCGTTTCCACGACCCTTTGTCAATATCATTAATGGCGGAGCACACACTGGAAATACAAGACTCTTTCAAGAATACATTGTTGTTCCTCAGGAAGATTCAATAGATGCGTGTCTTTCATTGGCAGAACAGATATTGGACACTATTGGAAAAAAAATTGACACACTGTACCCAGGAACACCGCGAGGAGATGAGGGTGGATATGCACTCCAGACACGTGATCCACTTGAACCCTTTTCGTTGATTCATGCTGTAGGAGGGAATGTTGTGTTTGCACTTGATGCAGCGGCAACGGAAAGTGCGTATTCAGACGATGAACGAACGCGACTTTTTGGTGAGATACAGTCGGCATTTCCGTTGCGTTTTTTGGAAGATCCGTACGGTGAGGAGTCATTTACATTATTTGCACAGTTACAAAAAACATTTCCACAGGTGGTTATTGTTGGAGATGATTTGACGACAACGAATAGCATCCGTATCAAAAGGGCACATGAGGAAAAAAGTATTACTGGTGTGATTATTAAACCAAATCAAATTGGTACGGTGAGTGAATCGCTAGAAGCGGTGCGAAATGCGCGTGGAAATGGTTGGACGGTTATTGCGTCACATCGTTCAGGGGAAACAGACGATGCCTTTATTGCTGATTTTGCGTATGGAGTAGGTGCAGATGGAATAAAAATTGGAGCACCTGTCCAGCATGAAAGAAAGGCAAAATATGATAGACTACGTGCCATTGGAAGAGAGATAACAACATAACGTATGCACACAAAAAATATTATCGTTGGAATTATTATTGTAGTAGCACTTATTGCACTCGTTCTGTGGGGTACAAAGGCCCAAGCTCCTGTTGTGCAGGAGGAGATGGCGTCAACAACACAGCAAGCGGGTACCACACGAACTATGACACCAGTACAAGGATTGACCGTTGAAGTTATACAGGAGGGAACAGGGCAAGAGGCAAAGGCGGGGGATATGGTTTCGGTACACTACACGGGTACACTTACCGATGGAACAAAATTTGATTCAAGCGTTGATCGGGGTACACCATTTGAATTTCAACTTGGTGTTGGGCAAGTAATTGCAGGTTGGGATGCTGGCGTTGCCGGAATGAAGGTTGGAGAAAAAAGAAAATTAACGATTGCTCCAGAATTGGGGTACGGAGCTCGGGGTGCAGGTGGCGTTATCCCTCCAAACGCAACACTTCTTTTTGACGTTGAGCTTCTTGGAATTAAATAACATTACGTAGAAAGTGAATTCGACAAAACCGCGCGGATACACTCCGTGCGGTTTTGATATGTACCGTCTTTGTCAGATACCATATACCACATACCATGTTCTGCATACCATTTTCCAGCTCTCTTGATTATTTCTGCCCTTTTTGGTACAGTACACCAGCTATGAAAGCAGATATACACCCAACATATTTTCCAAAGGCGGCTGTTAAGTGCGCTTGCGGAAACACATTCACTATTGGTTCAACAAAGGAAAAAATAGATGTTGAAGTGTGTTCGGCATGCCATCCTTTTTACGTAGGTGATGAGAGTAAGAAGATTCTCGCAGGACGTATGGAGAAATTCAAAACTCGTCAATCTACAACTGCTGCAAAACGTGAGGAGGCAAAGAAGCATGCAAGTGCAAAAAAGGCACAAACAACAGCTTCTGACGTTGCAACAGAAAACTAACCTTGCAGATATTTTCACGACAGTTGTGTCCTTTTAGGGTACAGCTGTTTTGATATACTGAATGATACCGGTGAAGCATAAAACTCAAAGCACAAAATCCAAAAAATAGTAAGTCTAAATTTTTTTTGAACTTTGATATTTGAACTTGGTTATACATATGGATCTCGACAAACTAAAACAAAATCATAAAACCGCCTTTTTGGCATATGAGTTAGAGCGTCTCGCAAAAGAACGAAAAGATGTACTCATGACCATTGAGGTTGACCCATCCTTGGCAGATTTGGCGAAGGATGATTTGGCGCAGATTGACGCATCAGAACAAGGTATTCTTGAACAAATTGCAGGAATGGAAAAAGAAGAAAAGGGAACTGAAGAATCGCCAAATGAAATTATTCTCGAAGTGCGTGCTGGTGCAGGTGGTGAAGAAGCAGCTCTTTTTGCTGAACTGCTTGCGCTCATGTATCAACACTATGCAGAGCGAAAAGGGTGGCACGTTTCTATACTAGATGAATCACGTGCGACGATGGGTGGCTACAAAGATGCGTCATTCGAATTCTCTGGAAAAGGGGTGTTCAATGAACTTCGCTTTGAAACGGGAGTGCATCGTATTCAACGTATTCCCGCAACAGAAAAATCAGGACGCATTCACACATCAACCGCGTCGGTGGCGATTTTGCCGATTCGTAAAAAACACACACTTGAAATAAATCCAGCAGATATTGAAATGGAATTTTCACGTGCAGGTGGCGCCGGTGGACAAAACGTAAACAAAGTTGAGACCGCTGTTCGTATTGTGCACAAGCCAACAGGTCTTGCGGTGCGTTCTCAAGCGGAACGCAGTCAACAGAGAAATCGAGATAAGGCAATGGAAATGCTTTTGGCAAAACTTGAGGCGCTCGAATCAGAAAAGGCCATGAAAGATTTATCAGCTGAGACGAAGGCACAAATCGGTACGGGGGATCGTTCAGAGAAAATCCGCACGTACAATTTTCCGCAGGATCGTGTTACGGATCATCGCATCAAGGAAAGCTGGTCAAATATCCCTGGGATCCTCGCTGGCGACATTTCGCGTATTATTGAGGCTCTCGCAGCAGCCTCGGATAACCCTCAGAAAGAGGCTTGATTATAGTGTCCATCTCTGGTATTCTTTGACATGTTGCCCTACGGGGCTCTTTTCATCAACACAATTATGACCACAGGAACTGACATCCAAACAGTCGTTAAAGACCTTTTTGCAGCAGGGGCTCATTATGGGTACCCAAAGTCACGCCGACACCCAACAACAAAAAAGTACATTTTTGGCGTTAAAAATAACGTTGAAATTTTTGATTTAGAAAAAACAGCAGAAGCGCTCAACGAAGTATGTGATTTTGTTGAAAATCTTGCGGCAACAGGAAAGAAAGTTCTTTTTGTTGGTGGTAAGCGTGAAGCACAGTCAGCAATTCGTAGTGTGGCATCTGCCGCTGACGCGCCATTTGTCGCAGGACGATGGGTTGGAGGAACACTTTCTAATTTTGATATCATTCGAAAACGAGTTGAAAAGCTTTTGACACTTTCCGACGAACGAGAAAAAGGAACACTCACCAAGTACACAAAGAAGGAGCGATTGATGATTGATCGACAAATTAAGCGCCTCGATGAAATGTTTGGTGGTATTCGAACACTCACACAACTTCCAGGAGCTGTTGTGGTTGTTGACCCACGATTTGAAAAGATTGCTCGTGCAGAAGCGCTCATGCTCAAAATTCCTCTTATTGCGCTCGCAAACTCAGACTGTGACATTCGAGATATCAAATATGTTGTTCCATGTAACGACGCAAGTATTGCAACTATTACCCATGTTGTTGGTCGTATCGCAAAGGCATACAGCACAGGTACACAACGTGCTCCAAAAAAAGTTGTTACTCCTGAACGAAAACCTTTCACTGCAGAAGATCGTCCGCTCCGACGCCCAGTACGCGTTGCTCCTGCTCGCAAGTAATTCTTAATATTTTCTGAGTATATGTCAGACCGCATTGCGTCTAACCCTTGGTATGTGTACGGAGGTGCTTTTGGTGCACTCGTTTTTCTTGTATGCAGTGTACTTGTGTTTAAAGTGCCGTCAAAAGATTTTTTTGTGACTCGTGTAGGTGATATAAAAACATATACGGATACGAGATATGGATTTCGTTTTAGCTATCCTGCGTCGTTTGTACTTTTTCCGCCTGCGTCGTCTGAAAAAAGCTACACGGCCATAGAGAGGTGCTATACGAAATCCTCTAATGAAGAGTGTGAAGCGTTATTCGCAAAATTTTCTGAAAAAGATAACGATGTCTTTCAAGAAATAAATAAGGACGCAATACGAGAATATACGGAACAACAAAATGCCTTATTAGAAGATATCTCTGGTGCATCTGATTCAATATATATTCCCAGAAAAGATATTCGGGTTACACTCATAGGTCTTGATGAGTTTCGAACAAAGGACGAGATACCTGTTTTGTGCCAAAAAGCACAACCTGTCAGCCCGGATCTTCTCCCTGACGAAATATGTCGACTTGAATCGGCATCACGTGAACTAATGGAGCAGGAAAAGGATGCCATTTTAAATGGGCCTATTGGGTCGATTGTTCCACGTTTATATTTCGATGTCATGCCTGGGGGAATAGTCGTGGAAAGTAAGAATATTAGAGGAATACGTGGATTGTGGATTTCTACAAATACCGATTATTACAACAGCTCTTTCACCACGTATACTAAAGACGGAAGCCGCCTGAATATTACCTTAGAATTAGTAGGCCTTTCTGGTTCTGGAATCATCAGGTCCTCGTATACTCCAGAACAGCAACAGCAAGCAGAAAATGACCCACGAAACAAAGTGTTAGATGAGATTATTTCAAGTTTTGAATTTTTAGAGTAATATATATACATATGACAATCACCGTTGAAGACGTAAAACAATTACGCGACCGCACAGGTTTACCACTTAATCAATGTAAGGATGCGCTTGAAGGTGCAGGGGGAGATATTGAAAAAGCCCTTGAGTTACTCCGCGAAAAAGGAGCGATTATTGCAGCAAAAAAATCAGACCGCGCACTTGGTTCCGGTTCTATTCAGGCATACATTCACAATAATGGAAGTATCGGCGCACTTGCTGAGTTGCAGTGCGAAACAGATTTCGTAGCACGAAATCCTGAATTTCAAGCACTTGCAAAAGATTTTGCAATGCAGATTGCTGCTACGGACGATACTATTTTAGAGGCAGGAGCTGAAGAGATTTTGAAGCAACCGTTCTTTAAGAATCCAGATATGACACTGGGGGGTCTTATCGATGGTGCGGTTCAAAAATTCGGTGAACGAACGCAACTCGGTCGTTTCTGTAAGTACACGGTGTAGCGTCTGATGTCGAGGACATCCTCACTATGACAATACTCATACCTATATTTGCCAGCTCGCTCTTTCTTCTCGCACTCTTTTTTGCGTTTAAGGAATGGGAGATACGGCGTGATACCACAACGACACTTACGCGCTTTTTGCAGAAGCATTCTCCTGCTGCACGTGCATATTTTGTGCGTGGTGTTAGCCGCGTCATTGTTTTTCTTGTAGCTTTTCTCCGCAATGTTCGAGGTCTTGTGGTGTATGTGCTTCACCAGCTTCTGACGTGGGGACGTACGGCGGTGGTGGTGCTTGCAGCACACATGATTCGTGCTGCGCGCGGTGAAAAGCTTGTGGCACAAGGGAAGGTTTCGTCTGAATATTTTAAACACCTTCACGACCACAAGAAAAAAATACAAAAAATACAGGCTGGAAATTCTCAGGAAAATATTGTAGACTAGTGGTTCGTGCTTCCCGTTGGAGCATGTGCCGCCTTAGCTCAGTCGGTAGAGCAACACTTTTGTAAAGTGAAGGTCCCCAGTTCGAATCTGGGAGGCGGCTCCAAAATATGACGGTTTGTGGAGAGTCGAGGTGCAAAAGCGCGTCGACTCTTTTGTTAGTGAGGTACCAGCTCTCGTCTCCGAGGTGGCTCCAAAAAATAGAATCTAGATATTAGAGACTAGAGATTGGAAAATATTTAGTCATTCAACAAAGAAGCCCGTTCGACTGGTGTCGAACGGGCTGTTGTGGCGCGCTTCTACTGAGGACTAGAACCAGTAAAAGTCGTTTTTCCCAGCATTCTGGTAGTCGAGACCGTCGGCACCGTGGTGGGTCGTACGGCCACTGATGGTGCCGGTAAAGTTCACATCAGCCATCTTCAGAAGTTCTTCTTGTGACGCAAGGGGATAGCTTGTTGCAAGACGCTCAACAGCTAGGCGCGCCTCCGATGCTTCTGAAGCGGAAAGATGGCCACCGCTTTCCAATTCGTTGATACGAGAAGTGGCTTCGCTCATGTTGTGTTCCTCCTCTGGTTTGGTCAGTTCTGTTTGTATACTATACCCACCATTTTAAGTACGCAAATCTTTGTTACGAAGATGTTTTATTTTAGGTCAAATCAAAGGTATAATCAGCACATCATGGAACAAAAAGGATTTTACCACCCACTGACTGCCGCTATTCGTGATTTTGAACGTATCTTCCGTGGCATGGGTTTTTCTGTGGCTACAGGGCCAGAAATTGAAGACGAGTGGCACAACTTCACAGCACTCAATGTTCCCAAGGACCACCCGGCACGTGATATGCAGGACACATTCTGGCTTCCAGACGGACGCGTCATGCGTACGCACACATCTCCCGTGCAAGTACGCTATATGGAGACACACAAGCCACCTATTCGTATTATTGTGCCCGGAAAGGTATATCGTAACGAGGCGACTGACATGACGCATGAAGCGCAGTTCTATCAACTCGAAGGGCTGGTTGTTTCAGAAGATACAACACTCGCACACTTGAAAGGTGTACTTGAAACTTTTTTCAGAGAATTTTTTGGTGGTAGTGTTGAAGTTCGACTTCGTCCCAGCTTCTTTGGATTTACTGAACCGTCAGTTGAAGTTGATATGCGACTTACCGGCGAACATGTGTCTCCAAAACTTCGCGACCGTTGGATTGAAGTGATGGGAGCAGGTATGGTGCATCCAAATGTGCTCAATAATGCAGGTATTGATCCGAAACGTTACCAAGGGTTTGCTTTTGGTGGAGGTGTGGAGCGTCTCTGTATGCTCAAGTGGGGAATTGATGACGTGCGATTGTTCCACACCGGGGATTTACGCCTAACCATGCAGTTTCCTACAGAATAATATGAATCCCGTTAGAAATCACTCATGTATGTTCGTGCCCAATATTCAAAAAACGTCGATATATTATTCGTATACTCACGAAGGTGTGATAACAATGGAAACGCACCACGTTTCTAATTTCTAACGGGATGAAAGTTTCACGTGCATGGCTTCAAACATTTTTTGAAAAACCACTTCCCGAAGTGAGTGAGCTTGAACATGTTCTCACATTCGGTGCATTTGAAATTGAGGGAACAGAAAAAGTTGGAGAAGATACCGTGCTAGATGTGAAAGTGTTACCTAATCGTGCACACGATTGTTTGTGCCATCGGGGTATTGCAAAAGAATTCTCTGTTTTGTGCTCCATACCGTTATCGCACGATCCGCTGTCGGGTCCGGTTCCTTCGTTTGAAAAAAATGGAGTTCTACACGTTTCTGTTGAAAAAGAAAATGCGTGTCCTATATACCAAGCAGCTCTTGTGAAGGGTATTACCGTTGGCCCATCTCCGAAGTGGCTCTCAGAGCGACTCGAAACACTTGGTCAACGTTCAATAAACAATGTTGTTGATGCGACAAACTTTGTCATGCTCGAACTCGGACAACCACTCCATGCATTTGATGCACAAAAGTTGGGAGATGCGGATGGCGCAAAATCAATTCGTGTGCGTATGGCACGTGCGGGGGAGAGTATCACTGTTCTTGGGGGCACAACGTACGAACTAGATGAAACTATTCAACTCATTACTGATGCATCAGGAGATACACCACTCGCAATTGCGGGTATTAAAGGTGGAAGTCAGGCAGAAGTGGATACAACAACGGTAGACATTGTTTTGGAATCAGCGAAGTTTCATCCAACACTCACGCGCAAGGCGTCGCAAAAATTAAAATTGCGCACTGATGCGTCACATCGTTTCGAAAATGAGATTCCCGATGAATTACCACTGTACGCACTTCAAGCTCTTGTTGCGCTTATTGTCGATGTGGCAGGAGGGCGCGTTAGTGGATATGGAGGTTTTGAGAGGGCTCGTGCGGCACTTCCATACAAGATCGGCATTTCATCACGTGAGGCAAATAAACTTCTTGGAACAGCTCTGTCAGACACCGAGCTCTCACAGATTTTTGATCGGTTTTCATTCTCGTATACAAAAATAGAAAATCCACGAGAGGTGATTGTGCAAAAAGCTCGAAGTGTCATTGGTGCTCCGTATAAGCGTATGGCACGAATTCGATATGATACCCCAGAGAGTTTCAACTGCTCGTCCTTGACTGCATGGTGTGCTATTGAGGCGGGATTTTCACTTGGTGTTGCGCGTATTGCAATTGATCAATATGCGTATCTCGATGAAATTACTGAGAGTGAACTCCAGCCGGGCGATTTTGTATTTACTAACACAGAAGTGGTGCGTACTATTGACGGAGAAAATTATTCCACAGCCTTGGACAGAATGGTCAAAGACGAAGCAATACGGACACATACACTTGAATATGTCCCAGGAACTGACGTGGGGCACGGTGTTGATCATATGGGTATCTATGTCGGTGATGGAAAAGTTGTTCACGCGTCATCCGATCTCGGTGGAGTTGTTGAAGAAGACCTTGCAACAAGTGCTATTTTTGCAAAAGAAAAATGGTATCGCCGACTAGTGTCTGATACGACGCCAAGATTCTCGGTTACGGTGCCATTTGAGCGTATGGATATGCGTTTTAGCGCTGACGTGTGTGAAGAAATTGGACGAGTGTATGGCTACGAACATGTTCGCGCGCAAGACTTACCTACTGCGTCACACCGTGTTGAAGTAAATCCTATTTTCGTCGCTCAAGAAGTTGTACGTAAGGTTCTCGGTGAATGTGGATTTTTTGAAGTATATTCGTACTCATTGTGTGAAAAAGGTGATATACAACTTGCAAATGCACTCGCAAGTGATAAGGCTTTTGTGAGAAGCTCGCTTGCATTGGGTATTGGTGAATCGCTCGCAAAGAATGAATACTATGCGCCGCTCCTCGGTCTTTCGGATGTAAAGATTTTTGAGATTGGAAACGTATACAATGCAACAGGAGAACATTTGCGCGTGTGTCTAGGTGTGCGTCCTCTTACTCAAGCAAAAAAATCTGAGAAGACAAACGCAATGCTTCTTGAGGCTAAAGAAAAACTCGAGTCGGCATTTGGCGTTGATGTGAACGAATATATTTCTGAAGAGACGCTCGAGTTTGATCTTGGTGTTATTGCACAAACACATATCCTCACACAGCCGGAGTTTGCACCCGTTGCACAGGCTACTCAGTTTGTACCGATGTCATCGTATCCGTTTGTGTTGCGTGATATTGCAGTGTGGATTCCTGATGGTACAGGAAAGGGAGAAGATATTGTGGCTCTAGTAAAAGAGAAAGGTGGCACACTTTTTGTTCGTGCTGATTTATTTGATACGTTTACCAAAGATGGTCGCACATCGTACGCGTACCACCTTGTATTTCAGTCACGTGAAAAAACACTTTCAGATGAAGATATTAATAGCATTATGAATGCGGTCACGGAAGCATTGAATGCGCGTGATGGTTGGGTAGTACGATAGTATGCGTTTAGATATTCCCTTTATTTCTCAGTACGATGCACGTGTTCCAGAAAGCTGGCGTCCACGTGCGTGTAGTGTGACAAATCTCTACATGGTTCTTTCGTTTTTTAATACTACGGAAAATGTAACCACTACGTCGCTCATTCAAGAAGGGGAGTCAATAGGTGCGTACGGTCCGCGTGGGTGGACACATGAAGGTATTGTTCGTCTTGCACGCAATCATGGAATACGTGCATATGCACAGGAATTTCGAAGCTCGAATACCACATGTGAGGAAAAGCTTACTACAGAAGGAATAGAAAAAATCAAAGAAGTGCTTGCAAGCGGGTGTCCGACCATTGTATCTGTTCAAAAGGAAAACGGGTCGTACCACACGATTACTGTTGTGGGAGAGTCTGATGTGGGATTTCTCTGTCATGATCCTGAGATTGGTGAATATCAAGAAGTATCCTTAGAAACATTTCTCAAACGATGGAGAAAATTAGCCATTTTCTTTGAGGTATAAGCATACTAAAACCCTTTATTTTTGGACCGTTTTTTGCTATACTGAACAAGTCAAAGTTATCATTTTTCATGCCTAAAAAGACCGAACCAAAAATAAAAGAATCGTCGTATACAGCATCAGACATCACTGTTCTCGAGGGTCTTGATCCAGTACGAAAGCGTCCGGGTATGTACATCGGTACGACTGGTCCTGATGGATTACACCACCTTATCACTGAGGTGTTTGATAACTCACGCGATGAAGCGATGGGTGGATATGCAAATGATATTGAGATTGTACTTCTTCCAGGAAAACGTGTTCGTGTGACGGACAACGGTCGTGGTATTCCCGTCGACAAGCATAAACAGACAGGTGTTTCTGCCCTTCAAACCATCATGACGGTTCTCCACGCGGGAGGAAAATTTGGTGGTGAAGGATATAAAGTTTCGGGAGGATTGCACGGGGTGGGAGTATCTGTGGTGAACGCACTCTCAAGTTACATGCGCACTGACGTCTATCGCGACGGAGGGCACTACATGCAGGAATATCATCAAGGTAAGCCAAAAGGCAGTACGAAAAAACTGGAGAGTTCTAATTTGCGTGGAACGACACAGACGTTCGAGGCAGATCCAGAAATTTTTCCAGAAATTGTGTACAACTGGGACAAGATTGTTAACCACATGCGCCAACAGGCGTACTTGGTGCGCGGATTGCGTATTGCAGTGATAGACGCACGAGAAGCGGGTGACACGGTAGATTTTAATGAAACAATGTACACACGAGATCTCGGGCTCGATGTGCCATCAATGACGTTTTACTTTGAAGGTGGGCTTATTTCATTCATTCGACACCAAAATGAATTTCAGAAATCATTGCACAAAACTATTTTCTTTGTTGAAAAAGAACAAGAGGGTGTTGATGTTGAAGTTGCATTGCAATACGTTGATGATGTTACGAATCACATTTTTGCGTTTGCAAACAATACGTACAACAGTGAAGGGGGAACACACATCACTGGATTTAAGACTGCACTAACTCGAACCCTCAACATATACGCAAAGAAAACAAATATTTTAAAGGAATCAGACGGCCCGTTTTCTGGAGATGATGTGCTCGAGGGGCTCTCTGCTGTCGTGTCTGTAAAACTTCGAGAGATTCAATTCGAAGGTCAAACAAAAGCAAAACTGGGAAGTGTTGAAGCTCGAAGTGCCGTTGAAGCAGTATTTGGTGAGGCGTTCACCGTCTTTCTTGAAGAACATCCAGAAGAAGCTCGTGCAATCATCAGTAAGGTAGTACTCGCGCTTCGCGCTCGTAAGGCTGCAAAAGCAGCAAAAGATAGTATTTTGCGAAAAGGTGCACTTGAAGGAATGACGCTTCCGGGGAAATTGGCAGATTGTCAGACAAAAGACGCTTCGGAATCAGAACTTTTCATTGTGGAGGGAGAATCAGCTGGAGGTACGGCAAAAACAGGGCGTGATCGTCGCACACAAGCAATCCTTCCGTTGCGTGGAAAAATTCTCAACGTGGAACGCGCACGACTTGATCGTATGCTTGGTTCTGAACAAATAAAAAATTTGGTGATTGCGCTTGGTACTGCTATCTCGGATACGTTTGATATTTCAAAACTTCGCTATCACAAAGTTGTGATTGCGACAGACGCCGACGTGGACGGTGCACACATTCGCACACTTTTGCTCACATTGTTTTATAGGTACTTTAAACCGCTGATTGAAGGTGGGTTTATTTACATTGCCCAACCACCACTCTACAAGGTGAAGAAAGCAAAAGAGGTGCACTATTTCTATACCGAAGAAGAGAAAGATGCATTCTTGAAAGAAGAAGGAGTTGACGTGCGGGATGTTGAAGAAGAGTCGGAGGGTTCTAATGAAAATGGAGAAGGTGAAGAACCTGAAGATGTTTCTGAAGCTAATGAAGCTAACGAAACTAAAAAGCTAACCAAGCAACCAAAACTGTCCATTCAACGATACAAAGGTCTTGGAGAAATGAATGCTGATGAGTTGTGGGAAACAACAATGGATCCTGCGCGACGTATCTTGAAGCAAGTTGATATCGAAGACGCACAAGAGGCGGATCGTATCTTTGATATTCTTATGGGAACAGACGTACCATCACGTAAGACGTTTATTCAGAGTAATGCAAAACTCGCGAATATTGATATCTAGATGCGGAACGCGTGGACAGAACGCAGGTTCATACAGAAGTAAAAAATTCACGAGATAACGTGGGTTTTTTGTATCTCAAGGTTCGATCTCGTGTTGGCTTGACAGTATCAAATGATTAGTATATAATGCGCATTGTAATTAATCAGTATTTAAAATGGCCTAGCAAAGCCACCAAAAGTAAGCACAAAGCTCAAAGTATAAAGCTCAAAAAATAACCAACGTCTAAACCAATCACTAACTTCTCACTACTAACACCTAACCCAAATTATTTATGGAACTCTTCTTTATCCCAAAGCAACCAAAATATAAGGACCTCGGCATCAAAGCATTGAGTGTTCTTGGTGGTCTTACTCTTATTGCTGGTGTGGTATGGGTTGGTGCGCGTGGTCTCGTACTCTTTCCAAACGTAGAAAGCGCGCTTGCAACTGCAGTTGCCAGTGTGCAATCACTCTTTATTCCTGCAGAACGTATCGTTGTCGCGACTGTTGATAGTCAAATTGTGGTGAATAAACCATTCACCCTTACATGGGAACATCGAAATAAGAGTGCAGAAGGTTCATACACATTTTCATACGAATGTTCTGATGTAGTACACCTTGCACGACGCGTTGCTGGTGCAGATACAACACTTTTCTGTAACACACCACTTTCATTGACAGCAGATGAGAAAGAAATAACTCTCGTCGCCGTTGGTGGTGTTACTGGTGTTGTTACGATTCCTGTTTCCGTGCGTTTTACTGAAAATAACAGCTCGATTGTGTCTCGCGAAGGAACGCGCACACTTCTTGTACAAGATACGTACTTTGACACCGCAACAAGTACGACAGCATCGGTGGTATCGGGCACAACAACAACAGCAACAACAACAGCAACCAATACCAATCCTATTGGACAAACAATCACTGTTCCCATTACCGTTCCTCCATTTTCTGATCCAAACGGAAAGCCAGATTTGGCACCTCGCGTTATTGCGGTAGGGCTCGTTGATACAAAAACAGGAGTGTTCACAGAAGTAGATGACATTCCACACACACTTCCTACAGGAAAGCGCGGTGCAATTAAATTTGAAGTTCGTAATGATGGAACAAAAGAAACATCAGATTGGAAATTTGAAGTTGCACTTCCAACATCTCCTGACTATACCTACACATCAGCAACACAACAGTCACTCTTCCCGGGAGATCGTATTGAATACGTTATCGGATTTGATCGTGTGCGAAATGCTGATACGGACTCATTCCGTATAGAAGTAGACCCAAAGGGTTCGGTGAATGAGTCAAACGAATCAAACAACATCAAGACGGGAACCATCATTATTACCAAATAGAGTATTGCCGTGTTCATGGGTTGATGCCGTTCTTCCTGAGTGGGGGAACGGTATTGACTTTATACACAAAATGTGCTAATATTCGAACCACATACCGATGCATATGGAACATACAGCTCCACACAAAAATATCAAAACACACACACAACCACAGAGTCCTGCGGGTGCCTTTTTGGCACTTCTTACGGAACACCCTGTGTTGGTGAGTATTTTGTGGGGTGGATTTTTCATTGTCCTTCTCGGTCTTTCGTTTGCTCTTGGATTGGTACCAAAACTCGATACGGAAACTCCTACTGTTGCAGTTGCAAGCACAACGGTGTTTCAACAGGTATCAGCGTCACAGGAAGATAGTTCACCGGTGCGTATTGTGATTGAACGTGTTGGTGTGGATGTGATGATTAGTAATCCAGAAACACGTGACATTGAAACTCTCGATGCCGCACTTTTGAATGGAGCGGTCCACTATCCAGGTTCTGGTAATTTGGAAGATACAAGTAACATGTTTATTTTTGGTCATAGTACCGGATTTCGTGTGGTGCAAAATGAAGCGTTCAAGGCGTTCAGTGGTTTGAAAAATATACACAACGATGACCTTATTCGCGTGCAATCAAAGACTAAAGAGTACGTCTATCGTGTTACGAAGACCTCACTTGTCGATGCGGACAATGTGCTTGTTGATCTTTCGAGTACGCATAAAAAATTAACGCTCTCAACATGTAACGCCTTTGGTCAGAAACAAGAGCGATATGTAGTTGAAGCGGATTTCGTTGGCAGTTATACTCTCACACCACAGTAGTGGGAGATATTGACTTTTAATTTTTTGGGATGTATAATACAAAAACCTATATAATAATCAAATACATATGTTTACAACAATTACACGGACAATTCGGTACAACATGCTTGCCACAGGAGTTTCTCTACTTCTTGTCGGCGCCGTTATTGTGCCTGGCGCAATGCTTGCCCAGCAAGTAACAGGTGTCGATGAGACAGTGAATGCACGTGCGTCTGAAAAGGTGATTGAACCAGCTCCCACTGAGCCAGCTCCAACTCCAACTCCAGATCCGGTGGAACCAACTCCCATTGATCCTCCGGTTTCAGTAGAGCCAGTTTCAAATCCGAATCCTTCTCCAGTACTTGTTGAAGAAACATGTGCTCCAAATCCAACAGGTGATCTTCGTGGTCGTGATGGCACGCCATTTAATCCATTTATTGAAACACAAGTTGTGTACAACGGTACGTCTGCTTCAGTGTGGGTAAAAAACTTTTCTGCAACATGTAGTTATAAAATAAATCTTGCGGCATACGAAGTATTTTTTGCATATCCAGATCCGGACTTCATTAGTTCACAGCGATTATATAATGCGCACAGTGTCACACTTGCCCCACAGGGTCAGGTACAACTTACTGTGAGTTTGCCTTCATGTGCATATCAAGTAGACCTTTTTGAGGGTTCATTTGTTCCTCAAACAAATCCAAATTTTGATGGTATTACGTATCCAACGCTCAGTATTCTTGATTGGATTATGGATTTTGAAAATGTTCCTTTGTGTGGACCTGTAGATACTCGTCCTACACTTACTATTGTAAAAACGGTTATTAACGATAACGGTGGAACAAAGCAGGTTGCCGACTTCAAGCTCTATGCGGGTACCATTCCATTTGTGAGTGGTGTACCACAACATGTACAACCTGGAGTACAGACCGTGCACGAAGATCAACTTCCTGGATACACTGCCGGTGTATGGGGTGGTGATTGTTCTGCAAATGGTACGGTTACACTTGCCGCAGGTGACCATAAGACATGTACTATTACCAATAACGACAATCCTGTTGTTATTCCAAATCCAGCATTTTTGAAAGTAGTTAAAACAGTTATCAATGACAACGGTGGAACAAAACTTCCCACAGACTTTCCGTTGTACGTTAACAAACAGCTCGTACAACACAATGTTGTTACACAATTCCAAGCAGGAACATACACCGTGTCTGAACATAACTTGCCTGGATATACAGCTGGTGTGTGGGGCGGAGATTGTTCTGCAAAGGGTGAAGTAACACTTGTTGCTGGTCAGTCAAAGACCTGTACGATTACCAACGATGATAACCCAGTTATTGTTGGACAAGAGGCGTACCTTACTGTTGTAAAAACAGTTATCAACAACAATGGTGGAACAAAGCAGGTTTCCGATTTTAAACTTTTTGTATCACGCGTGGGAAGTGAAGCTCCAACCGTGTCGGTTATCAGTGGTCAAAAAAACCAATTTGCTCCGGCACTTTACTCAGTGTCTGAAGAAAATCTTTCTGGATACACAGCCGGCGCATGGGGTGGTGATTGTTCTGTAAAGGGTGAAGTAACACTTGTTGCTGGTCAGTCAAAGACCTGTACAATTACCAACGATGACAACGCCGGTACCACTGGTGATGACGACGATGATGGAGGTGGTGGAGGGGGTGGAGGTGGTGGTCACCGACATCCGAATGTGGTGCTCTTCAGCACGCCTGAGATCCTTGGTTCATCAATTTCTTTGATGCAGGTTCCTTATACAGGTCTTGGAACAAGCCTTTTCCAAATCTTCCTTTTTATTCTTGGATTGCTCGCAATTTCTGGTGGGGTGACGTACGTGATTGCACGCCGACGTATGGGTGAAGATACTATGGAAACAACATCATTTGTACGTACTCAGTATGTACCAAAAGAAACTGCACCAATTATTGAAGATATCGCTCCTGAATTAGATGCGCTATCTGCCTACGATGAATACACATCTCGGACGGAGATCACTCCTGCGTATGCACAGTACGAATCTACAGTAGACGCGGGTATCGACCCCGATGTTCCTGTAGATCTTCCTATTGCTCCTGCAACTCCTGTTGCTGATGTTGTGGCCCAATCAACCGCAGTGCGAATGATTACACAACGAGATCAAAGTATTTCTCAAAAAGCATTGGTGTTGGTTCGATTACAAGATATGGCGCGTGCATCTCGGACACTGGTGTCTGATGACGGTATGCAACTTATTGCAAACTCAGCAGAAGGTGATGAAAAGAAGGCAACAGAGCGCTTGAATCACATTATTGAAATTGCAAAGGCACGATATCCACGAGAAGACGGATGGCTCGTGTTGGATAAAGGACGTGTTCGTGAATCACTCTTTGTTTCGACACTCTCAATGGTTCCATTGTTTGTTGAATGGATGGTGCGAGGTGAAGACAAAAATATCTTTGGATTTCTTCGTATGCTCAAATCACAGGAACAACCTGTCGCTGACTTTGTACGAAAGGTGGTTGCTGAACTCGATAACGCGCACCGCGCACGCCTTGAGGGCGCTGAAGAAAAAACAGCCGTACATCCACACATTGCTGAGGTGACCTACCATCTTTCAAACAATGATTTAGAGACAATTATCGGAGAACTCTTACAGGGTGTTGATGAGCGATATGATTCTGCGTACACATCAGTACGTCTTGCTCTTGTACGTGTACTTGATGTTATTAAAGAGCGACAGGTTACCCGTATTGGTGGTGCATACTCTTTTGCGCAAAACCAAGAGGTATAAAACCTTATCGGGAGATAAGGGCGGCGCAAAATCCACAGATATGTGGATTTTGCTTTTACAGGGTGTTTGTGCTATAGTTATGGGTACAAATTTGGTACTACTCATGAGCAGCAATGTTTAGTGTAGTTTCCAGTTTTATTGGCGACTATAGAGCGAGCGAAATAAAAATGCATTCATTTTCATTTCCGAGCCCAGGAGCCAATACGGGGTTTAATACCCTTTATTAATCGTAATTTTCTTTCGACATGACTTCAACACAAAAAGGAGGAGCAGGTGTTACAATCCTCATCATTGTTGTTCTTCTCATTCTCGCAGGCGTTCTCTTCTTCTCAAACAAGAAAGATGCATCTGACGTAGTTGTAGACGATACAACAGTAGGAACAACAACAGACACAACTGTTGGTGCAACTACAAGTAACGCAACAGCAGCAACTGGTACAACAGTTGTCGCAACAACTTCTACTACAACAACAAACTAATCGTTCGTTGTTTGGATAAAACACCACTCGCATGCGGGTGGTGTTTTATTTTTGTTAATTATGGAGCGTAATGATACGTACAGTATACAAAAGTTTTCAACACGTATTGTTTTTTAATACGGGGGGTGTGTTACTATTAGTACATTACTATTTGTGAATGTTCGCGTGGTGGCGAAATGCATTCACAGAGTGTTGGGTTTGTTATGCGTATTTCAAAAAAAAATGTTCCCGAAAAAAGAGTTTCTAACAAGAGTGTTTTGACGCGTCCCCATGTTGATTCATTAATACGACAAAAAAGTCGTGATGTTTCACACACATTTTCTACTGCACCGCAAAAGAAAGAGGTAATAAAAAATATTTCAAAAAGGGAATTGGGTGTCGATGATTCAAAGAGAATGTTCTTAAAGGCTGCAGGAATTGCAGGTCTTGGAGTTGCCGCAACGGCACTATTTCCACGTCAGGCGGATGCGTATGTCGCAGGAAGCACACCAACGTCGAATGTTGTGGGTGTTAAAAATGTTGCCAATACACGGGTAAATCCAGCAACTGAAGATACACTTGCAACTCGAGCATCTGAGGCAACTCTTGCGCTGATTAAAACAAATTCTGACAAGTTTAATTTTGATGGACAGAATTTGAAAGTGACTAGTGCAGGTGCTATTTCGGGTACGGTGGGTGTACAAGACACATCAAACACTCAAGTAAATCCTGCCACAGAAGATAGTCTCATCCTTCTTCGTAGGATTCTGAAACAGGTTGATTCACTGGGCGTTGTAGACTCTGCACAGCGACAGAAAGTTACCCTCGATTCAATCACAGGTTCACTTACCTTGGGAACAGTATCGACAGTTACCACCGTTTCTACTGTTACAACTTGTTCAACAGTAACATCGGCGACCAACCTCGTTGCTCTCGGTGGTGTTGATGGTCGGTACTTGCACATTGATACTGCACGTAATGCATCTGCAAATGGTATTCGGGCTAACTTAACATTTTCATAAGGATATGGCAGTTACTAATAATCTTAAAACACAAGTTGATTTGCCTGTTTGGGAGTGGTGTCGTTTTGCCCCCACTAATACTGTGGCATTATCAGGCATGGCAACTGCGGACGACGGTTCGAGTCGTTTTATATACTATTTGACTACATCGACCTTTTATAGGTATGACACCTTTGCAGATACATGGCAACAACTCGCAACACCAAACACGGCGCCCGTAACGACACTTTCACTACGGTACACAGGTTTACGTGGGTATCACGGTCGAGTACTTAGTGCTACTGGAACTACAATTCAAATACCAGGTTTGCGCGGTCCGACACTTAATGGGGCGACGCTAAAAATACTCACCGGTACTGGGGTTGGTCAACAGAGAGTGCTTACCTATACTGGTGAGACTATTCATGATGCGGGTGTTATCACTGGAACAACCACTTCAACACTTGCCGATTCAACAAAGAAATGGAAATTTAATCAGTGGTCAGGATACATAGTTGGTATTACTTTTGGTACAGACGTGACACAGTATAAAAAGATTTTGTACAACGATGCTACAACTCTTTATATTGCTGATCCAAACCTTCAGCCACATGATCCTTGGAATAACCAAATTTTTGTGGCGGCAGCACCGTACGCATTACCTGTTACGACGGCTGGGTCGCAGGCACATTTTCAAATTCTTTCTCATACATACTCCGTTCCTGCGTGGGATGTAACTCCAGACTATACATCATATTTCACCACGACAACGGGGGGGATTTATTTACTTTCATCTGCTGCCGCAGCCCCATTTTTCACACTCCAGTACTATGATATTGCACATGATACATGGCAGACAAAGACGTGTAATCAAGGTCTGATTCAAGCAGCTCTTGGTACAGATTGTTCAGTTGAGCGATTGGCAAAGACAGGTTCAGCATTTTTGTCTTCAACAGCAACGGCAGGCGCCGCAAGAACGCTAACTGACGGCGTGCAAACACTAACTGTTGATAGGTATGCAAATTACCGTATTCTTATTACTGGTGGCACAGGAGTGGGACAACATAGGCGTATTGTGTGTAATACTGCGACAGTATTTACTGTACATAAGCCATGGGACACAACTCCAGATGCAACATCAACTTACGAGATTTGGGGTGACTATGACAAAATGTTTTTAGCTGGAGGTGCGGCTGCTGCTCTGTACGCTTATTCACCTGAAAACGATTACTGGATGCAAGGTAACAACTTTGATGATGGTGTTGTCCGCAACATATCAGTCAAGATGAATGGGTGGGAAGGGCTAGGTGTTTCAACAGGTGTGCGCATTGCTGCCGGTGTTACTGCTGTGAATCCTGTCCCAACAGCTGGAGGTACGGGGTATGTCGTTGGGGATATTCTCACGTGTTCAGTGGGAGGTACTGGTGCAAGGGTGATAGTAACATCCACAACTTTTTCAGGTTCTACAGGTGTGGTGACTGGTATTGAATTGGTAGCTGCTGGAACTGCCACTGGTTTTACCACAGGCACTGGAAAGGCAACATCAGGTGGTACAGGTTCGGGGTGCACAATTGAAATAACATCCGTAGGAGCAACGTGTTTAGTGACGACGGCCAGTGCGCACTGGTTTAAGACTGGTGATTCGGTGACATTTGCTGGTTGTTCAGAGGCCGCGTATAACGCTGCGCATACTATTATTGGAGTTGGCTCAACCACAGCATTTGATGTTGCAGTGACGGCTACAGCAAACATGGCGGCAAGTAACTCTCAGTCGACAACTGTTATTGTTGACGCATCGAAAAATTGGACAGCTGGTGAGCACGTAGGTAAGTTGGTTCATTTATCTGTCGCCGGCACCGCGCCAACAGCACAAATCAGGTGGATTACCGCCAACACAGCAACAACACTTACTGTGGCAACAATTGTTGCTGGTACGAACGGAACATCAAAATATGCAATCTATGACTCAAAAGTCTTTGGGACAGACAACCAGTTTAAACCAGCCAATCAACAAAACTGGGGTCATGCATCATCTGGTTCTCTCACCACACTTGTAGACTCTTCAAAAAGTTGGGTAACTAACTGTTGGGCAGGCTATAAGCTTCGTATAGAGTCGGGAACAGGTTTTGCTACAGGTATCATTTCAATAGTTTCTAATACGGCAACTACGCTTACGTATGCCGCACAAGCTTTTACACCAGATGCAACAACACACTACGAGATAGCGGATACATGGGGTTTGATCACTGCAGGAGGTACCACCACTCCAGTTACGGAAACAACAACAAAGAACTGGACTACAAACATGTGGGCAGGTAAGAGGTTACGTATTACAGGAGGAACAGCACTAGGGCAGGAGGGTACTGTGACTTCAAACACTGCTACTGCTCTTACTACCGCAGCTCTGACACTTACTGATACTACGTCCACATATGCAATACTAGGAGTTCCTGCGCGTGGAGCCGGTATGCAATTGTTGTGGGTGTGGAACAATACCGATACAGCGACAAAGGGCAAGTATATGTTTTTACCACGAGGAGGAGGTTCGAACACTGCGGATATTTATGACATTACAACAACCCGTTGGATATATGGATATTTTTTCTCACCACAACAAGAAACACTTACCACAGGTTCAATGTATGCGTATGATGGACATAATACAATTTATTTTACAAAAGACGCGACCGGAAAAGTGTTTGCCTTTAACTTCACAACGAATTCAATAACAATGGTAGGACAAATTCCATATGGACACTCAACAGCCATTATTGGAAACAGATTAGAAATAATTGAAACGGCAGACGGATTAAATTATTTGTACATGATGCGGCACACTGGTGCGGAAATGTGGCGAATGCTCCTCTTCTTTTAAAGTATGAACATAGACTACCTTATACAATTACTTACCAACCGTCAGAATGGACTTCTTCTCGCAAAAGATCAGGCATTTCAGTCTGGTGATTTGGAAAGAATTAACAGTGTTGATGCGGAAATTTTAGATGTGCAAAATACACTCTCAAAATTAAAGCTCTTGGCAAGTATTGAACAAGCCGCTGCTGCCACAGCATTTTCTGAAGCAGAAGTAGTGAAGAGTGGTATTGAAGCTGCCTTTAATCCGACTGTCGTTAGTGATGCAACACGCGTATTGCTTGAGTATGATATTGCACCCTATGCAACTGATCCTGAACATGAGATGAAAATTCAGAGTATTTTGGAAAAAATGGGACCAATGAGTTCTCCCGACCAGATAGATTTGTATATACAAAGTGCTGTACCTGGGAGTCCTGTTACGGGAGCCATGGTTTTTGCGGCAGCGGCTCGATATGCTGTCGACGCTCGATTAATGTTGGCTCTTATGGAGAATGATTCCATGTATGGGACACTTGGTGTTGGTGCACGCACATTTAATCCTGGAAATGTAGGAAATACAGGCACTAAAGAGCGCATGTATCCATCTTGGGAAGAAGGAGTCGGTGCGGTTGCATTATGGTTGAGTAGGCACCGAAGAGAGTCGGAGGTTCCTGTTGTATTACCGGGGGTTTTGGATGAAACGTTATCTGAAGAGGCACAAGGTGAAGAGGCAACAACGACAGATTCAACAGTTGAATCTGATGCGACGACAACACCACCGTTTGTAGAAACAGCAACGGGCACAACAACGCAAGATGTAGAGGCAACTTCAACTCCAGCAGATACCGGAACAGTATATGGTACGAGCACACAAGCAACATCGACTCCGCCGGGGACTGTAGAGGCAAGTACGACACCTGAGGTGCTATCGCCTAGTGTTTTGGAAGGAACCACTACAGCAACGAGCACGCCATCTGAACAAACTGCTCGTGTTATACGGCAAAAACAGAAGCGCAAAATGGCATAAAGTTTTTTCTAGTATGTAATTGATTTCTGTGAATTCCTTTGAAGAAACTCTTTCGCAATATGGCACGTATTTTGAGGAATTACGCCAAGCAATTCTTACGGTAACGAAGGTTTTTGTTGGTGTATTTGCTCTTGGTTTTTTTGCAACATCTCCTGCAGTACGTTTTATATTGGAACATGTTCGTATAAGCGGTGTAACCGTTGTGACTACGTCGCCATTTCAACTCGTTGAACTTGCTATGAGTGTGGGTTTTTTTTGTGCGTGTGTCGTCGTCGTACCACTTTTTGTTTTTCGTGTGTATTCATTTCTTAAGCCAGGTTTATTTCCTGCAGAACGTACTTTTTTTGCATGGTCGGCTCCTTTCGGTCTCGGGCTTTTTATCACAGGTTTTACGTACGGGTGCGTCATGTTGTATTACGCAATAAAAATAATTGCTCAAGTGAATATAGGGCTTGGTGTTTCAAATTATTGGGATATTAGTTCGTTTATTTCACAAATGGTACTCACCTCGGCACTTCTCGGTCTCCTTTTTCTTTTTCCGTTAGTTATTACCTTTCTTGTTCGTTTGGGTATTGTAGATGCAGCTTTTCTAAAATCAAAAAGGAAGCACGCTATCGCTGGGATATTCATTCTCGTCTCTTTGCTTCCGCCGACGGATGGGGTATCATTAATCTTGATGGCAGTGCCGATGATAATAATTTTTGAACTCACTGTTGTGTTCAATAAGGGGAAGAATCGCGGTCGTCTTTTAACAGTGTAACTAGAAATTGTATATGTTTGGATTAGGAACAAAGGAAATTATAATTATTGCCGTTGTGTTGGTACTGCTTTTTGGATCGAAGAAAATTCCAGAGCTTACCCAGAGCATTGCGGATGCAATCCGACATCTTCTCGGTGCATTTAAAGATGAAGATACAAAAAAATAGGGACTCGGTTTTTCTTTAGTAGGTAATGTATACATATGTTTGGATTAGGAACAAAAGAAATCATAATTATTGCGGTGGTACTTGTTTTACTTTTTGGTGCGAAGAAAATACCCGAACTCGCAAAGAATATTGTTGATGCATTCAAAAATTTAACAGGAGCATTCAAGGATGTGGATGATGGTGGTGAAAAGAAAAAATAGTACGCCTTTTATTTTGTTTGGTTGATTTTGTATGCGTGTTGTATATAAACGCTATTATTTTTTTACAACACATACACACAGACGATGAATCATTTTAAAAATACAAAATATCTTATTTTTAAAATAGTAGTTCTTTCCCTGTCTATATGTGCGTATACTGGTGCTGCATATGCATCAGAAATGTACACGTCAGGTGATACTGTTGTTGTTGGAGAATTTATTTACAACGATGACTATACTCCAACAACTGACGATTGTACGGTTACTATTTACCCACCAACGGGAAGTGTTACTCCGTTGGTAGAGGCAACAACAACAGATAATTCTACGGGGTGGCATTATTACGAATTCACTGCTCCGGCAACAGAGGGGAAATACCCTGCTTTTATAACATGCGGAACGCTTGCAGGGGGTGATTTACTAAAGGTTGATAAGACGTTTGTTGTTTCTAATACTGTAGTTACGGCGTCATCTTCTCTTGGTGCAGCAATCGGTGCAAGTACTGCAAGTACAGCTAATTCTATTGCCACCGCATCCACCTCACTCGCTGCAGCAATTAGCGCAGGCACCGCAAGTACCGCCGATACTATTGCCACTGCATCCTCATCACTTGGTGCAGTTATTAATGCAAACACAAATACCCAGACAGCGGGTGTTATTTCTTCTGTAAATGCAAACACCGATATTCAAATAGCTACAGCATCTTCGTCAATCGTTTCGCAAGTTCTTTCGTCTCTGGCTCTTATTCCGGCAAATGTGTGGTCGTATTCAACGAGAACATTGTCTTCAATGGGCACACTTGTTGCTGATGTGTGGAGTTATGGTACGCGACGACTTACGGACGCTGTTCTTGATAGTGGGACTCTTGCTTTGTTATCTGATATGGAAACCGCCTCCTCATCACTCGGCAGTGCCGTGGCTGCAGGAACCGCAGGTGTGAACGCACACACAGACAGTCAACTTGCCTCAACAATCACCACCATCAACGCACACACGGATGCAACTGTCCTCACCGCAACCACCTCACTCCTTGCCACACTCCCAACCGCAGTCTGGTCAAGTGCAACACGATCACTCACCACCTTCGGAACACTCGCAGCTGATGTGTGGACGAACGGTACACGCACCCTCACGTCAGGAGTCCTCACCGCAGGTGACGTCTGGTCATACGCAACACGTCGTCTCTCTGATGGCACACTCGATGCCGGAGCACTCGCTACCGTCTCTGATGTGGGTACCGCATCCACCTCACTCGCCGCAGCAATTAGCGCAGGCACTGCAAGTACCGCCGGCACCATCTCGACCGCTTCCTCATCACTCGGCAGTGCCGTGGCTGCAGGAACCGCAGGTGTGAACGCACACACAGACAGTCAACTTGCCTCAACAATCACCACCATCAACGCACACACGGATGCAACTGTCCTCACCGCAACCACCTCACTCCTTGCCACACTCCCAACCGCAGTCTGGTCAAGTGCAACACGATCACTCACCACCTTCGGAACACTCGCAGCTGATGTGTGGACGAACGGTACACGCACCCTCACGTCAGGAGTCCTCACCGCAGGTGACGTCTGGTCATACGCAACACGTCGTCTCTCTGATGGCACACTCGATGCCGGAGCACTCGCTACCGTCTCTGATGTGGGTACCGCATCCACCTCACTCGCCGCAGCAATTAGCGCAGGCACTGCAAGTACCGCCGGCACCATCTCGACCGCTTCCTCATCACTCGGCAGTGCCGTGGCTGCAGGAACCGCAGGTGTGAACGCACACACAGACAGTCAACTTGCCTCAACAATCACCACCATCAACGCACACACGGATGCAACTGTCCTCACCGCAACCACCTCACTCCTTGCCACACTCCCAACCGCAGTCTGGTCAAGTGCAACACGATCACTCACCACCTTCGGAACACTCGCAGCTGATGTGTGGACGAACGGTACACGCACCCTCACGTCAGGAGTCCTCACCGCAGGTGACGTCTGGTCATACGCAACACGTCGTCTCTCTGATGGCACACTCGATGCCGGAGCACTCGCTACCGTCTCTGATGTGGGTACCGCATCCACCTCACTCGCCGCAGCAATTAGCGCAGGCACTGCAAGTACCGCCGGCACCATCTCGACCGCTTCCTCATCACTCGGCAGTGCCGTGGCTGCAGGAACCGCAGGTGTGAACGCACACACAGACAGTCAACTTGCCTCAACAATCACCACCATCAACGCACACACGGATGCAACTGTCCTCACCGCAACCACCTCACTCCTTGCCACACTCCCAACAGCAGTCTGGTCAAGTGCAACACGATCACTCACCACCTTCGGAACACTCGCAGCTGATGTGTGGACGAACGGTACACGCACCCTCACGTCAGGAGTCCTCACCGCAGGTGACGTCTGGTCATACGCAACACGTCGTCTCTCTGATGGCACACTCGATGCCGGAGCACTCGCTACCGTCTCTGATGTGGGTACCGCATCCACCTCACTCGCCGCAGCAATTAGCGCAGGCACTGCAAGTACCGCCGGCACCATCTCGACCGCTTCCTCATCACTCGGCAGTGCCGTGGCTGCAGGAACCGCAGGTGTGAACGCACACACAGACAGTCAACTTGCCTCAACAATCACCACCATCAACGCACACACGGATGCAACTGTCCTCACCGCAACCACCTCACTCCTTGCCACACTCCCAACCGCAGTCTGGTCAAGTGCAACACGATCACTCACCACCTTCGGAACACTCGCAGCTGATGTGTGGACGAACGGTACACGCACCCTCACGTCAGGAGTCCTCACCGCAGGTGACGTCTGGTCATACGCAACACGTCGTCTCTCTGATGGCACACTCGATGCCGGAGCACTCGCTACCGTCTCTGATGTGGGTACCGCATCCACCTCACTCGCCGCAGCAATTAGCGCAGGCACTGCAAGTACCGCCGGCACCATCTCGACCGCTTCCTCATCACTCGGCAGTGCCGTGGCTGCAGGAACCGCAGGTGTGAACGCACACACAGACAGTCAACTTGCCTCAACAATCACCACCATCAACGCACACACGGATGCAACTGTCCTCACCGCAACCACCTCACTCCTTGCCACACTCCCAACCGCAGTCTGGTCAAGTGCAACACGATCACTCACCACCTTCGGAACACTCGCAGCTGATGTGTGGAATGCAGCAACACGAACTCTTACATCACTCACACTCTCGTCTCAGTCTCCGTGGACTGTGACAACATCGGATTTCGGGTCGGTTGTTGCTGGAGAAAATTACCTTGCTACGGTCACAACTATCTACAACGGAACACTTACAGACTCACAGAATGTACCAACGGTTACTATTTATGATCCAAGTAGAAATGTGGTTGTTAACAGCGCTGTGATGACTCGAGTAAGTGTTGGAACATATACGTATGTATACACCACTGCAGGAAATGCTGCAGCTGGAACATGGGAAAGTGTATTTTCAGCGACTGTAGAGACAGGAAAGACTTTACCAGGTAATGACTATTGGACAGTGGTGACGACACCTGCTCAGGTGGTGATAAATAGTATGTCAGATGTAAGTACGCCGCTTGTTGGTGCAAATGTCACCATTACAAACGAAGGTTTGAGTGGAAATGAATACCAGTACGAGTGGTGTGTGGTTTCTTCTGTGGGTAATCCTTGTGGTGGTGGTGATGATATCTTTCACGCAACAGCTGCAAAATACATTAATGCAGGAGAAGATTTTAATACGACACTAACTGCAACTGTTCCGGCGGCAGGTAATTACTATTTCAAAGTGATTGTATACTTTGGTACTGAAAGTTCTGGTGCGTCACGTTCGTTTACCGCGACTTCCTCGGGCAACACTGGTGGAGGAGGTGGCGGAGGAGGTGGAGGTGGGGGCGGAAGTGATACCACAACGTCGGTAACTCCTCTAGGTTCTTGTAAGCGTAGAGCGGACTTTAACTGTGATACGAAGGTCAATTCGATAGATTTTTCGATACTCCTATATTTCTGGAAATCGATGTATCCATTTAAAAACCAAAATGTTGATATAAATAAAGATACAAGGGTAGATTCAGTTGATTTTTCAATTTTATTATACGAATGGGATAAAAAATAATTACGTCACAAGAATATGAATATGAAAAAAAATATAATGTTTTGCTTTGTGCTCGCCGCACTTTTTCTCGTTATTCCAACAGGTGTCTCAGCGGCAACGGTATATGTTGAGGCATCTCAGGATACGGTTTCTGTTGGTGACACGATTATCATTACTGTAAAAATCAATGCGGACGGCGGTGTTCTCAATACCGTTGATGGAATGATCTCACTACAACCTGCTACAGGAGTACTTGCGATACGTGAGTTTAGTCTTGCACAATCATCGTTTGGTTTGTGGCCAAGGACACCATCTCTTTCAAAAGATGCGCAGCACATCTCTTTTGTGGGGGGTGTACCGGGAGGATTCAGTATCGAAGGAGCAACGGTCTTTAAGATTATTGCAGAGGCTACAAAAGAAGGTGTGGTTACGGTTATTCCAGAAAATATCCAAACATTTGCCAGTGATGGAAAGGGGACTCTCGTTCCTTCATCTGTACGTGGTTTGACACTTGAAGTGGTACCAAAAAAGGATACAGGTGTATCTGATGAGTGGGGGACGCTTCTTTCTCGGGATACTACACCACCTGAAGATTTCATTGTTGTATTGGGACAGGACCAATCTCTTTTTGAAGGGAAAAAATTTGCTTTTTTTAGTGCCCTAGATAATCAAACAGGTATTGATCACTATGAAGTGTCAGAAAACGGGGCACCGGCAGTACGAAGTGGAAGCACATACGTATTACAAAGTCAAAATGATGATGTACGACTTTCTGTTGTTGCATATGACAAATCTGGAAATACAAAGACAGCGCTCTATCCAATAGAAACAAGAAATGGTTTTCCATGGATTTCTGTTGTTATTGGTATCATCGTGTTGTTTATTCTTCGAGAAATATACACCATGTGGAGACGCGCTAGAAAAAATGTTTCAAACGTTGTTTAGAAAAAGGAATGTGTGGAGAGTGGTGCCGATACTGTTCTTTCTCGGTTTCTTTTCCTGTGCAATAAGAGTAGAAGCGGCATCATTGAATCTTATTCCTTCAGCAACAAAAGTTTCCGTGGGGAATATCGTTTCTGTTGGGGTCTATGTCGACACCGGAGGTAGGGCGATTAATAACGCCGAAGCTACCATCGAATTTCCTACAGACGTACTGGAGGTTATCTCTGTAAGTAAAAAGCCATCCATTTTCACTCTCTGGGTTGAAGAACCAAGTTTCTCAAATTACACAGGAACAGTGAGTTTTAATGGTGGTGTAGCTAATCCTGGTTTTACAGGTGAAAACGGATCAATTGCATCAATTACATTTCGTGCAAAGAAGGCTGGAAGTGCGTCGCTCCTTTTCTCGTCTTCTGCAGTACGACAAAATGATGGTTTAGGTACAGATATTTTATCTGTAAAAAATGGTTCTAGTATCACGGTAGCGGGAATAGGAGAATCGACACCTCCGTCTGCGCAGGAGTTTGGCGGTGCTACTACACCTGCGCCCGTTATTACATCAGAAACACATCCTGATCAGGATGTCTGGTACGCATTAGATACGGCGACATTCAATTGGAAAATTCAAAAAGGGGTCACTTCGATTCAAACTCTTTTTGATACAAACGCACGAGCACTCCCGACAATTACCTATGACAGCTCGGTTACCCAAAAGACACTCAGTTCAATTTCTGATGGGGTTTTCTATTTTCACTTGAGGTATCTGAACACAAGTGGGTGGGGGCCAATAGCACACTATAAAGTCCGTGTAGATACTACAGCTCCACGACCGTTCACGCCGACCGTTCGCCTTGAAGGTGATGTTGTGTACATGACACTGAATGCGGTTGATACCGTGTCAGGTATTCAAAAGTATGATATTCGTTTTGATAACGCTGAAGGTTTAAGTGTCGAAAAAACAGTACTGAAAAGTGCACTTGTGAACAACGAGTACGCGCTCCCAGCGCTTAATCAGGGAAATTATACGGCGGTTGTGACGGCGTATGACAAGGCAGGTAATCACACGGAGGCGACTGTTTCTTTTGTGAGCCCCGTGGTGTCGGTGCCGAAAATTTCTCTGAGTACACGAGAGATCAATACGGGCGAATCTGTTGTGGTTACTGGAACATCAGAGTATATCGGTAAACAGGTTGAAGTGACCCTTGAATCAAACGGAAAAACAATTGCGACATCAACACAAACGATTGCTTCTGACGGCTCATTCTCCGTGACAACTCAAAAAATAAAAACAGCAGGGGTTGTAACTATTTTTGCCGAGAATATTCTATCGTCTACGGTACGAAGTCAGCCGTCGACAAAACTCTTCCTTACAGTTAATGAAACGATGGTCATTAAGGTGGCAACTCTCATCTTCTGGTTAATTGTTATTGCACTATTGATCAGTGTGCTTCTCATTGTTGCATACGTTGGGTGGCATCGATTCTTAGGCATACGAAAGAAAATGGATCAAGAATTGCAACGTACGGCAAAGAGTACTCACAAAGCAATGAACTCCTTGAAAGATGAACTCGATAAGCAACTAAAGGATTTAGAGCGAACAAAAGTTGATCGGGCCTTGAATGAGAAAGAGGAGCGTATCTTTAAGGATTTGCAGGATTCAGTTGATTCTATTGACGAATTTATTGAAAAAGACTTACAAAAAATGCTGTAGTCTCTCAGTGGTGTTTTGTTTTTGTCTGTGATAACCTGCCTATACTATGAGTATTTCAGGATTGTTGTTACAAAAACTTGCACGTAAACAGCTCGAAGGGTTGCCTCCTGAACAGCGAGATGTGTTTATGCGTATGCTCGAAAAAAATCCACAACTTTTTGTGACTATTGCACAAGAAGTCCAAGTTAAAATGACAAGCGGTATGGAGCAAATGGCGGCCGCCCAAACAGTTTTTGCATCACACGAAACTGAGTTGCGGGCTCTAATGCAGGATTCAAAATAACGGCCTCACTTCTTACATAAGGGCCGCGAAAGGGTTTCTTCAGAGATTGCCATATAACCACCACCTTTTGCACAGTGTGGGTTGTTTGAGAGTGAATAAATTCGTATAATGAGTTATATGGCCAAATCGACGAAATTTATAGATATTTCTCCCCACAGAAGTATTATGACGAAAATTAGTCAGACGGGATATTCCATTCAGGAAGCTCTGGCTGAACTTATTGATAATTCAATTGATGCACGAGTGCCGGAAAAGAAGTTGGTTGTTAAGGTAGACATAACAAATGATGAAATAATAATAAGTGATAACGGAAAGGGAATGACCGAGGAGCAAGCGGCAAAGGCTATTAGGCTCGGTTTTTCTGAGAAAAAGAGTCAGCTCGGTGAATTTGGTTTGGGGCTTAAAACATCCACATCGTTTTTAGGCAAGGGTTTTATGTTAATAACCACACCAGAGGACTCAAGTGAGGAATATATATTGGAGTACGACGAAGATCACTGGCTTGAGCATGGTGATTGGAATAAGTACCCCTTTATTATAAATAACGAAATTGATCCAGAAAAAAGCGGTACCACAGTAATAATAAAAAGATTGAAGGTAAACTTCTCAGAAAAACTTCTTAATGGTATTAAAGACGAGTTTGGTTTGAGGTTTGGACCCTTTATAAAAAATGAAGAATTGGAACTAATCTTCAATCAAGAAGTTTGTCAACCATTTGTTCCTGTGATACTGGATAATAAAAAAAATGAATTCACTTTTGAATTTGAAGGTGGTACGGCCAAGGGATGGTGGGGATACCAGTTGGTTGGGTTAAACAAAAGTTACTACGGATTCCATACGTATCGTAGGGGTAGGTTGGTCACGACGTATGACAAAATGGGCCTAACTCCAAACCAGGATATAAAACAAATAATAGGAGATTTACATATAGAAGGAATACCCATAACACATGACAAAAAAGGTTGGCTCAAGTCCTCGGCTCAATTCAAAGATCTCGAGAGTAAGATGAGAGAATATTTTAAACCTTTTGAGAAAAAGCCAAAAAGAATATTGAGTGGTTATCCGGTCTCGGCAGGTAGGGTTAGAGGGACTGTTAAACTTATTAAAACTACCGCTCAACATATAGATATCCAGAAGGTCCTGGAGAACGTAAAACGAGGTGACATAATTGTCACAGAGATGACGCGTCCACAGTATTTGTTGGCCATCAGGCGTGCCGCGGGTATTATCACCGATCTTGGTGGAAATCTTTGTCATGCGGCGATATTGTCAAGGGAGTTCAATATTCCATGTGTGGTTGGTACTCAGAATGCCACGTCACTTTTAGTGGAGGGTAAGACGGTTATATTAGATGGTAATGAGGGCTATATTTATGAAGATTGATGAACATATTTTAAAATTTCCAAAATCTTTGCCAAACGATGAACAGCAGTTCATGACCTATTATCCGTATAAGTTCCCAAAGGTTATAGAATATTATGAACAAAAATCTAAAGAGCTTTGTGATAAGCCCGAAGAATACGCTCAATTTGTTCAAAAAGAATTTTTAGAACTAAGAGACGCCGTAAACAAAGTAAACGAGTTATTCCAAAATGGTGACAAAACAGACCTGAAATTTTTGATTGAGATAGATCAAAAGTTTAATAAAATATTTTGTTTTAAATTTTGGATTATAAATTATGTATTTGCGGATGGCCCGATTCATGAGTTTTATGTTGATCAGCTTAGGGCATTTGCTCGTAAGATTGTCGATGTAACCGATGATATAGAAGAATACGAACAGAAGATAATACGGTTTCAAAGGGATTTGCTTCAAACAGATTATGCTGATATTTATCTAGCACAAGCATTACACGGAGTACAACTAATTAAATACCTTGATGGGGACGCACAATCCAAAGAAATACTAGATAAGGTTATTCCACTCATAGATAAACACGACGAACATGACGCGGAGCAAATTCGCGAAATGTGGAAGCCTGTTGTAGAAAGAATACTAGATGATTCAGACGAGTATTTTAAACCTCTAAAACAGGTCAATCTCGATTCCTGGGATATTCTGGGCCAGCCACCTCTTCTGGTTCCGGTAAACCAGGTACGTATGCGTAAGAATGAATTTCCCTTGTATAGCTTTTTGAATCATGTGGTGGAATTTCGAAACCAAAACGAAGTTTTGGAAGAGCGGTTCAAAAATATGAAGGCTACCATAGAAGAGATATTTGTAGAAGCCAAGAGTCGCTTGAGCGAAGAAGGATATTCTGATTTCAAGCTTTCCTACGAGATGGCAAAAAATTTCTCTAAATCAAAGGATTTGATGGGGAACGTTGATCCAATATTGATACCGGTTTGGGAAAGGGATGTTCATGCTAGAATTTATGAAATTTTGTCTAAAGAACACACCGTTCGCTACCCCTCAGTTAATCATGCTTCAGTTTTCGGTAGTTTTATTTGGTATCTACCAGACGATCTAAAATCTAAAGTTATGTCGGTTGATGATACTTTTTTTGATGCAGATGAATTATCTACTCATAAATAAAAAATATGAGTGAAAAATTACCCCCAATGTCAGACGGGCGAATGGAGATACATATCCAACGTCATGATGTTCATAAAATTGGTCATTTAACCCCTGAGGGTCGAGAACATGCGAGAACTATCGCCAGAGAAAAGGTTGGAAAATATTTAGATAAGGAAAAAGATACAAATTTTTTAGTCATTGCTTCAAACCAAGTGTTTGATGATAGAGAACCCGATTTTGGGGGGCAACGAGCCGTCGAGACGGCCGATGAAATAGTTTCTGCTATACGCGATGAATTGAAGGCGAGAGGCTTGCCTGATGACCATCTATTCGGAGGGGATACGCTTCCTATTGCCATGAGTCCTGATTTGCAAGAAGCAGGGATTTTTTCGGGTGATTTTATGAAATACCTTAAGGAAAAATATGACCCAGAAAATTTAAAGGGCTTACAGTATATTTGGAATATATATTATCAAGACGTTGAATCGGAGATAAGAAAAAAAATGAGTGCAGAGGGGCCAAGGGATCTCGCAAGAAGGATGGACTATGTTTTTAAAGTTGCGGAAATGGTTGGTGCTTCATTCCATAAAACTGATGACAGGAAGAGTCAGCCTTTAGTTGTTTGGATGGTTGGACACGGTGGGGGGCTCGATGCTTTCTTGCATCATTATGCCGGTGTTCCCGTCGACGATGTTGGCTTTTCACCGAGTGATGGTTTTACGATAAGGGTGAATTCAGACGGCGTTGTCGTGGCTGATGTAAAAGGTAAAGAATATCCACTCCATCAAGATGATGAATTAAGTCTCCCTAAACACCCAGTGATAGCTGATGAAACTATACGAGTATCTAAGTGGAATGCTTAATGCTGCCAAAATAAAAATTGGATATTGGAAAGGGTAAAATATAAGTTTTGTGTCTTTTACTTTAAATTTTGAGGAACTTAATAAAAACGACAGTGCGATTGCCGGAGGTAAGGGAGCATCTCTTGGTGAGATGACGCTGGTGGGTATTCCGGTTCCACCAGGGTTTGTTGTACTTTCCACTACATTTGATGAATTTACAAAGGAGGCAGATTTGATACAAGAAATTGATGCCGCCATTGATGGTGTCGACCACGAGGAGATGCATATTGTGGAAAATGCCTCAGAAAAGATACAGGCACTTATCAAAAATGCAACAATACCAGAAAGAATAGCAGATGAAATAAAGAATCAATTTAAAAAATTAGACACTGAATATGTGGCAGTGCGTTCATCGGCCACGGCAGAAGACGGAACAGACAATGCTTGGGCAGGACAACTAGACTCATATCTCAACACCAAAGAAGAAAATCTTTTGGAAAAAGTTCAGGAATGTTGGGCGTCTCTTTTTACTCCACGAGCCATATTCTATAGATTTGAAAAGGGTTTGCACACAACTAAAATCTCAGTAGCGGTAGTAATTCAGAAAATGGTTAATTCTGAAATCTCAGGCATCGCCTTCTCTGTGCATCCAGTAACAGAAGATAGAAATCAAATGATTATTGAAGCAGGATTCGGCTTAGGTGAGGCAATAGTATCAGGTTCAATTACGCCTGATTCATATGTGGTAGAGAAAGAACCAAGAAGTATTATAGATATTAATGTTTCCACTCAACTGAGTGGTTTGTACCGTGTTGTGGCTGGAGGTAGTGAATGGATTGATATACCAGAACCCAAGGCATCATCTCAAGTACTAAACGAGGCTCAGATTCTAGAATTGTCTGATCTCATCATGAGAATTGAGAATCATTATGGTTTTCCATGTGATATTGAGTGGGCTTATGAAAATGGAAAATTTTATATCGTACAAAGTAGGCCAATTACTACTTTGAAAAAATAATACCACCTAATAATTATCAGTTTTACTATTTCTCAATTTTTAGGTATTGTTAGGGGATGGGATTAAGTCTTGGCATTGTTGGGCTTCCAAACGTTGGTAAATCAACGCTTTTTAATGCACTCACGCGCCAAAGTGTTGATGCAGCGAACTACCCATTTTGTACCATTGATCCATCTGTTGGAGTGGTACGTGTGCCAGATGAACGCTTGGGTATTCTTTCAACATTTTCACACTCAAAAAAGACAATTCCAGCTGCTGTAGAGTTTGTGGATATTGCTGGGCTTGTAAAAGGTGCGTCTGAAGGGCAGGGCCTTGGAAACCAATTTCTTTCACACATTCGGGAAGTGGACGCCATTGTGCAAGTGGTTCGTATTTTTGAAAATAATGATGTGATTCATGTGTCGGGGAGTATTGACCCTGTACGTGATATCGGGGTCATTAATTTGGAGCTTATTTTGGCTGATATGCAGGTAGTGACAAAGCGTCTGGGGAGTGTTGAAAAAGAGGTTCGTAGTGGTTCTCGTGATGCTCAGACTGAAAAGGACGGACTCGAAAAGGTAAAGGTGGTTCTTGAATCTGAAGCCTTTGCTCGAACTGCCATTCTAACTGAAGAAGAATTTGAAAAAGTAAAACTCCTCAATTTGTTGACGATGAAGAAAATGCTCTACGCGCTCAATACACAATCAGGTGGAACAAACCTAGACGAACTCAAGGACGCACGGTGGGACGCATTGCTCGCATTTTTTGAAAAAGAAAAAGCTGTGTGGGTTGTGGTGGATGCAAATACTGAATCTGATTTGAAAGACATGGAGCATGATGAACGTGTTGCGATGCGTGCAGAGCTCTCGGTACGCGGGGGGATTGATGATCTTATTGTTTCCGGATTCACACTTCTTGATTTGATGACATTCTTAACGACAGGAGAAGATGAAACGCGTGCGTGGACAATAAAGCGTGGAAGTACGGCACCCCAAGCAGGTGCAGCAATTCACACGGACTTTTTACAGAAATTTATTCGGGCTGAAGTTGTGTTCTGGAAAGATTTAATTGACTCAGGTTCGTACGCTGCGGCTCGTGAAAAAGGGTTAGTGCGTACGGAAGGGAAGGAATACATTGTAAAAGACGGAGACGTTATTGAATTTAAGATATAGCACTACCATCTTCTAGAGAAAACCGCTCAAAACATATGGTTTAGGAGCGATAAAAAATAAATACTTACAAGTAAGAACCCCATTAAAAGTGGGGTTTTTTGCTGCCACAAACTCGTCTAAAAAGGTCGAAATTTTATCAGCCAAATATTGCGACTATGAAACCTACTCAAACATTCATAGAGGCATCGCTTAAGGATACTTTTCACTCTAGCTTCCACGGATATCTCCATATCTCCTATCAGGAGCTTGTGGATAAGTTGGGGATACCACATGACCGCACTCAGGATGGCGAATGGAAGTGTCTAGATGAAAAAGTGCGTGCCGAATGGGCTTTCACATCGACTAACTCGAAACGCCCGTGCGTGCTGACCATCTACGATTACAAAGAATATCGTCGACCGATCCACGAAGTGAATCAGTGGCATGTTGGTCTCAAAGGAGATGCCCATCTTGTAGATATCTTGTTCAAAGAAAAAGGACTCTATCCAGATGCGTTTGAGATTCAGAAGAAATATAGGTAATCAAACAGGTCGAGATTTTATTAACCAGTCAAATTGATTATGAAGACACAAACTGAGTTCGTGAAAGCCAAGCCGAAAGATCTAAACGGATCCGGTGGGAGGGGAACCATGACTGCCTCATATGACACTCTGGTCCAAGCATTCGGAGAACCACATAATCGCGCCAAAGAAGGTCCCTGGCATTCCCGTGACGGAAAAGTCAGGGCTGAATGGGCATTCAAGGCTGTCGGTACCGAAAAGCCTCTGGTCCTGACCATATACGACTACAAAAGCAAAAAGACGGTGGAAGAAGTAACGGATTGGAGCATTGGACTTAATGGGGACATTCAAATAGCAGCATCCTTCCTTGCCGCTCGGCTCGGACAGTACTGCTTCAAGACTCACAGGATAGTCCTTGTTGAGAAGCGACTAAGCTCCGGCAGCACGATCTTGATGAGTGCCGAAAGATCAATCTAATCATTGTCCCCAAAGGGATCGGTCCGTGTACAGGACCTGATGCTAGCAATGAAAAACAAACTCAAAAGCACTCGAGCGGTTACCTACAGACGATATGGCATACCAGCCTTAATCCTTGAAGGTAAATGGCTCACAAAAAAATATCGATTGTCCATAGGCGACATTATCGATATCGATTATCAACCTAATGAGATTCGATTGCGGAAGAATACTTCCCTAAGTCTAAAAAACCAAAAAAGACGAAAAGAGAAAAGGGAAATTCAGCAGCAAAGAATCCAAGAATCACTACATGACACCATCACAGGAAAAAATGAAAACGCTCTCGAGAGAGGCGGTGAAGTTGGTGAAGGATAGAGCACCGGCAATAGTTGAAGAAAGAATTCTTGCGCAAGCATTCGATGAGGTGGCCGAGTATACCGGCGAACTCATGGGAAAACTGACCAATCTTGATGCAGAAAATGAAAAAGGCATCACGATGGCGCACGGAATCATCTATGACGGTTTGCTCACAGAAATGATGAGTCAGATCAATAAAACGATGCTGACTGAAGCAGACAAAAGAATTACTAAATTATTCAAAAAATAAAAGACCCCCCGAAGGGAGCCTCTTACCGTAGATACATCGTATCAAGACCCCTTCGTCGAGTCAAGCAAAAATTATGCAAACACAAGAACGAAGCGTGTCCCCGACCGTTGAAGAATCATTCTTCACAAAGATCGGGAATACGAAACCTTACTTCAAGGCGGCATTTGAAGGAGAGCCGGGAACCGGCAAAAGTTGGACTGCCGCATTAGTAGCGATTGGTCTTCACAAGAAGATCAACAGCAAGAAGCCGATTGTGCTTATCGATACCGAGAAAGCGTCGAAATTCTTGGTCCCGCTGTTCAAAGAACACGGAATCGAAGCGATGGTGCGCGAAACGCATTCACTCGCTGACTTAGTCAAAGCAATGAAGCTCTGCTCGGATGGGTATGCCGACATCATGGTGATCGACAGCATTACTCACATCTGGATGGACTTCCAAGAGGCATACAAGCGAAAGCTGAATCGACAAGTGTTCCAGATTCAAGACTGGATGTCGATCAAAAGCGAGTGGAATAAATACTTCTCAATCCCACTCGTGCAATCGCCCCTGCACATTCTTGCAACCGGCCGCGTGTCGGATCGCATGGAGCAGGAAGTGGATGAGGATGGCCGAAAAGAGTTCACCAAGACTGGAGTGAAGATGCAAGCGGAAAAGAACGCTGCATACGAATTCGATGTCTTGGTCCTAATGGAACGCCATGAGCTCATCCAACGCAAGAAGCGTGAAGTCTGGCGACAGTCTGTGGTCCTCAAAGGCCGAGGCAATCTCCTCGATGGTGCGGTGTTCAAAAATCCGACCTACGAAGATTTTGCTCCTGCGGTTGAAGCGATCATTAAAGACCCGATAGCTGCGAGGTTCAGCCACGCCGAGCAGGATGCGGGAGAACTGATCAAAACCGAACAGGACAAGCGCCAGTGGATTCAGGAGAAGAAGCGATGGTTGGAAGAAATCGAGGGTTATCTCGTATCGATCTGGCCAAGTTCAAGTGCCGCGGAAAAGAAGAATAAAACCGATGCACTCGAGTACGCTTTCAACACTCGCAGCTGGTCCGCTATCGAGATGATGACGCCGGAGGTTCTAGAGGATGGCTATGCGCGAGTCAGGGAATTTGCCCAGCAAAAAATTGCTGAAGCAAAAGGAGAACTTGCTCCGGAGCTAACTCCAGGAGAGAAGTTTGACAAAGACCTGCGAGATTCAAAGGAATGCAATCCCAAAAAATCCGCAGCCGAGAAGTCTAAGAAAAGTGACAAGTAAAAACAGTTAGCTTGGCCACTGACTCAGCCCTGATCAAGTGGCATGAGGGCTGAGATCGGGGGCTAAGCCCCGATTGGCCGAGCAAGGGTCGAAAGCTAAAACAATTGGAGAGAGAACATCGATTCGTGTCGGTGTTTCTCTCTTCATCAAACAATGGATGAAAACAAACACAACTTAATACCGAACAGTTCGCAGATTCCAAATGTAATTTTGGATTTTGTTCTTCCCAGGATTTCGGAAGCTGAGGCCAGGTGCTTGCTCTACATTTGCCGACGAACTTTTGGATTTCATAAAGAAGAAGACAATATCAGTTTCTCCCAGTTCGAAAACGGAATCAAGACTAGCCAAAACAGGCGGCTTGATTTTGGCACCGGCCTGTCTCGCCCTTCGGTCAATGCCGCTATTCAAAATCTCATTAGGGTTGGGGTGATATTCGTGGAACAGCGGTCCAAAGGGAACCGCTACAAACTCAACCTTGATATAGATGTGGATAAAGTGGTTAACGAACTTAACCGGTTAAGAGAGTTAACCAAAAGTGGTAAAGCCTCTTTACCAAAACTGGTTAAAAGTTTTAACACACAAAAGATAGGGAAAAAAGAGAAATCTAGTTTTAGGGAAAATTTATATTTTCCTGGGGATAACTTCAAAGACAAGATGAGGGAAATCACAAGGAAGATGAATATTAATAGAACCAACAATTAAACAATGAAAAAAATCCAATTCACCATAAAGGGAAATCAGGAAGACTGTGAAGGCAACCCACTTCCGTACATCCGTGTCGTGGGACGGGCGCTATGGCTTCCGAACGCAAAGAAATACCATGCCTGGAAAGGTTACGTTCGAAAATCTTTCTATGCCGGATATCCGGAGTTCGTGATGTGCGACGGTCAAAGGATCCTGCTTGATGAGCAGCCACTCACGACCAAACCTTCGGAAATCGCTCGCATGGATATAAAAGTTTTCTGGATGAACGGCGTTCACGGAGATCCAGACAACATATTCAAAGGAATCGCTGATGCTCTTTTCAAGAACGATAAATTTCTCGACGGCAGTTTTGAATCGCGCCATGCGCCAGATGGCAAAGGTCGAGTTGAAGTGACTATTACTGTCGGAAAGGAATAAACATTTAATATTTTCAGAATTTAAAAATGAATACACAAAAAATCAAAGAAAAGTTTATTGAGGAGCTTGAAGATCAGATCTGGAGAAAGGAGCTCAATATCGCTTTTGATCTCAGTAAGATACCGGAAATCGAAAAATTGCGAGATGACAAATTCAAAGAGCTTGATGGTCTCAACGCTGACTACAACCTTATCGATCCCGCTGATACGACCAAGCAGACCAGAGTAAAAAGAAAGGATCTGGAAAAGAAAATTGCCACCGCGGAAGACTTTACCCTTAAATGCGACGAAACGATTGTGACGGTCCGAGACAACACGAATAAAGAAAGAGAAAGGATTGATCAACTGATGGCAAGAATCAAGTTCGCCCGAGGCTTTATTCTTACGGTCCCAGAGGATGTTAATACAGCTCAATAGCCATGGAATCTATCAAGATAAAACTGAGCAATCTGAGACGGGCCGAGTACAACCCCAGGATCATGCCAGACAGCGAAATGGCCGCGTTGAAGACGAGTATTAAGACCTTCGGCTTCGTTGAGTCAATCGTCGTCAATAGCCACGCCTGTGAGCGCTGTGGCGACCGTAAAGGCGTCCTGGTGGGCGGTCATCAGCGTACCGCGGCCGTTGAAACGATTGTTGAGGCGGGAGAGCAAATACAAGGCATTGTTGTCGATAAAGACGGAATTCACATCCCCGCCAACATCGTGGACTTGCATATCGAACAGGAAAAACTTCTGAACCTTGCGCTCAACAAGATCAAAGGAAAGTGGGATGAGAAAAAATTGTCGGAAATAATCGTGGAGCTCAAAGAATCTCCATTCATTCCGGCCTCAGGGTTTAGAGACGACGAGATCAGCAGGATTCTCGATCAAACCTTAGAGGATGAGGAGCAGGATGATGACGAAGGGGATTCGGCTAATAAAGAGCCACGGTCCAAACTTGGCGAAATATACGAGCTCGGTCCGCACAGACTCATCTGCGGCGATTCGACCGATCCCGAAACTTACAAAAGAATTCTGGGCGAAAACAAAGCCGACATGATATTCACTGATCCGCCTTACAACGTGAACTATAAAAGTCGAGGAGACAAGCTGAAGGGAGAAGGAAACGAGTCTATCAAAAACGACAACATGGATGACGATTCGTTCCGGATATTTATCGACAAGTGCTTTTATTCCATGATCATCCATACGAAGGAAGGTGCGTCGTTTTATATCTGTTCCGGCTGGAGCTCATATCCGCAATTCTTGGAGAGTATGCTGAAAAACGGTTTTCAACATTCGGGAGTGATCATCTGGGTCAAGAACGTGCCAAGTATGGGATGGAACGATTATCGCTATAAGCACGAGTGGATCGCTAAAGCCAAAAAGCCCGATCCAAAAACTGCTCAGGGGATCATCTACGGATGGAAGAATGGCACTCATAAATTCTACGGTGAGAATGAATTCGATGTGTGGGAGATGCCGAGAAAAGCTGTCTCTCGTTATCTTCATCCGACAGAAAAGCCGGATTGGCTTGCAATGCGAGCGCTCAGGAACTCCACTCAACGCAGCGATATTGTTCTCGATCCGTTCGGCGGCTCCGGTAGCACCATGGCCGCGGCGGAAAAGGTCGGCCGACGGGCATACATGATCGAGCTTGATCCGAAATTCTGCGATGTAATCAGGGATCGCTGGGAAAGAATAAATAAAGCAAAGAAATGAAATATTTCAGTTTATTCTCCGGCATCGGGGGATTTGAATTGGGTATCGCCAAAGCCTATGTGGAAATCATTAACAGAAACAAGATCGGAGCAATCAAGAAGGATTCGAAAAAGAATGATGCAAAAAGGCAGAGATTGGAGTCCAAGAAGGGGAAAGGAACTCATGATAAGAAAAGACAATCTCTCAAACTGCCTGACGGGAACGATGACAAAAGAGCATTTATTAATTCTGATTCCAAACGGATATATGAAGATATTGTTGGAAAACTTTTACAGGGCAAGGTCCCCCAGACTATATGGAAAGACTTCGCCGACACTCCGATCGGATCGATCGGGCCTGCTTGTGTTGGATACTCCGAAATCGACAAATATGCGATCAAAATATATGAAAAATACTTCAATCACAAAAATTACGGAGACGTCAGAAAAATCGACGCTCGAGCGTTACCCGACTTCGACCTACTCGTTGGAGGTTTCCCTTGCCAGTCTTTCTCTGTTGCCGGAAAAAGAAAAGGATTTAAAGACACCAGGGGAACATTGTTCTTTGAAATTGCTCGCATTGTTGCTGCCAAAAAACCACGGCTTTTATTCCTTGAAAACGTTAAAGGGCTTCTCTCTCACCAGCAAGGGCGTACCTTTGGAACTATCCTCGCCACATTGGATGAGCTTGGGTATGACATCCAATGGGAAGTGCTTAACAGCAAGGATCATGGGGTCCCGCAGAATCGGGAGCGAGTGTTTATTGTCGGACATCTTAGAGGCACGTCCAGGCCGAAAGTATTTCCTGTCAAAACAAATGACGAAAGGGATTGTGAACAGTATGTTCCGGAGCAGGAAACCGCTCGAGGTGTCAGGAATATGTCAGACCTTAAAAGTTGGTGGCGACACACCATGCGTATTAGGAAACTCACGCCGGTAGAATGCGAACGATTGCAGGGGTTTCCCGACGGGTGGACTGAAGGCGTGAGCGACACTCAGAGATACAAAACCCTGGGCAATGCTGTAACCGTGAATGCGGTCCAAGCGGTCTCAAAAAAGCTCTTAAATGCAAGGGCTTGTCAAAAATAACCCCGAATAACCCTGAATGAAAAAGCTCCCATTACACGAGGAAAAAATAAAGAGAGCGATAAGGGATGCAATAGTGATCGATCCCTTAATTTCCGTTGCGAGACTGCAGGATGCTCTCTTTGAGAAGGGCTTTAAAACCCCGAACAATACACCTCTCGATTGGGACTATGTCGCTCGGTTAAGAAAAAAGATTCATCGACAAGCTATAGAAAACGTCAATCGTCAGGAAGTGGGGCAAAGAATTGCCGAACTTAAAGAAAAAAACAGGATTGTCTTCGATCGTCTGGTCCGAATAGCCTATTACACTGAAGACATGAAAAAAGAAGGCATGCAGCCGCCAAGCTACAAGGATGTGATCGCGGCTTTAACGGCAATGGTTAGACTGGATCACATGATATTCAACGCCGAACTTGATGCTGGAATATTTGAACGCCACATTGGAACGCTTGAAGTCGAAAAGAGGTATAAACCTCTTCCTCCGGAGTTGAAGGCGCAAATGATGCTCGCATTTAAAAATTGGGGAATCATCCCTCAGGATCAGAACGAACAAATTAAAGACCATGGAGCAACAGAACATCAATCAAACTCAAACACTTCCGCCGCCATCGTGGTGGCAGGACAATAGTTTTCTGGATGACTATGATTCGCGCCGAAAACTGGCTCGAACGCTCAAAGGTTTCTGTTTGGTTTATCTGCCACACTATCTCAGTATTCCGCCGGCCGACTTTCATCACGAGCTCCTTGATACACTCGGCAATCCGAACGAAAGAATGATAGAGGTCCTGGGATTTCGAGGTAGCGCCAAAAGCACGTACGGATCACTGGCGCTTCCTTTGTGGGCCGCACTAGAATATCCCGACCTGTACCCATTCATTATTCCCACAGCTGACACGGGACTTCAAGCCGCGATAAATATCGCTAACATTAAAACAGAACTGGAAAGCAATGAACTTATAAAGCAGGACTATGGAGTGATCAGGGGAGAATTCGTGGAGGATTGGACGCTCGAAAGCGAAGAAGAATGGCAGGCGAAGAATATGCTCCTCTCGACAGGCGTTCGAATACTCGCGCGCTCAAGAGGTCAAAAGATCCGAGGGTTGAGACATAAACAGCACAGGCCAAAACTCATAATCGTTGACGACCCCGAGGATCTTGAATGGGTCCGTTTGAAGGATAACAGGGACAAAACAGAACGATGGCTGAGGGGGGAAGTTATTCCCGCAATTGATGAGACAACCGGAAGACTTGTTGTGATCGGTAACCAACTGCATACCGATGCGCTGATGGCACGTCTCAAAAGGGATAAAGTATTCAAGCACTTGGAATACCCGCTAGTTAGAGCAAATGGAGTATGTTCATGGAAAGCGAAATATCCGAATGCCGAATCATTGGATCTCCAGCGAGACAAAGTTGGGGTAAATGCATACCTGCGTGAGTATCTTCTGAAAGTGGTACCTGAAGAAGGAGCTGATATCAAAGAAGAATGGATCCACTACTATGATGCTGAACCGCCCGAAATGCAAACGGGACTAAGTGGAACGGGCATAGACTTGGCGATAAGCAAGAAAGAAACAGCCGACTATACCTCGATGGTGTCCGGAACATCATTCGTCAAAGAAGGTATTCCAAAAATTTACATTAAACCAAATCCAATCAATGCAAGACTTTCCTTCCATGAGACGATCGAAACAACCAGAGCGATGTCCGTGGCGAATCCCTTCTCGATATTCTTTGTCGAAAGCGTGGCATACCAGAAAGCGGCGGTAGAAGAAATGGAGAGGGCTCTATTGCCGGTTATTGCCATGACGGCAGGGTCCGATAAACGAGCTAGGCTACGTGCTGTTGCCATTTATATTCAGAACGGCACGATAGTCTTTCCAAGAAAGGGATGTGAAGACCTACTGATTCAGCTTCTCGGCTTTGGCGTTGAGGAACATGATGACCTGGTCGACGCTCTCGTATATTTAATTCTCGGCCTCGTCCAGCAGGGAATGCAAAATCCTGAAGTAATAGGACTAATTTAATATTATGATTCCAAATCCCAAAAATCTGCCCCTAAGTTTTGAATGGCAAAAAACCATTCGAGAAATTCTCGACATTGCCGCTAAGTTGGAACATGGAGAAATACTCATTAAAGTTCAAGGCAAAAAGCCGATCCTAACTGAGTATGTTATCAAAAGAAAACCAACCGATCCCGATGAGTTTCAGGTTACTATTCTGGGTGATTAGTTATCCACAGCCCATAATCCCTGGCGGGTATTTTTTGTAAGCGGTATACTTTTGGCATCACCAAGTTGGTGAGTTTGAATACGAAAAATTGAATATATAATTTAGCCGAATCTGGGCGGAAACCGCAGGACTCGTAGACCTCAACAAGGTCGCGAGTCCTTTTTATTTATATGAATATTTTAGAAAAAACACTCAATCTCGTAGGCCTCACTCGAATAAAAACGTCGAGTGTTCCGTTTGCATCGGGCATAACTGAAACCGATCCTTTTGTTTTGTGGAGCAAGTCCAGAAAAATCTCAATTGAAAAGTCCATGACAACTTACAATGCGTGGACGTATTCGGCCATTCGCGCCATTGCCGAAGAACTCGCCAAAATATCCTTCCGACTTTTTCAGGTGAACAAAGACGGAGTGCACGAAGAAATATTCGATCATGAACTTCTCGATTTGCTGGATGGGGTCAATCCATTTCAGACCGGCTATGAGCTCCGATACCTTACGGCCTCGCACTTGGAACTCGCTGGCAATTCATACTGGCTACTTGACGGTGTGGAAAAAGATACAGATAAGCCTAAAGCAATATTTCTCCTAAATCCTCGTTACACAAATCCTGTTCCAGCTCCTCTTCCTGAATTCATAAAAGGCTACAGCTATTCAGTTGATGGTAAATCGACTACATACAAACCTGCTCAGATCCTTCATATCAAATATCCCGATCCGAACGACCCGTATCAAGGTATTGGAACGGTGCAGGCCATAAGTGACTGGATAGACTCCGATAATTATGCGTCTGAGGTAAATCTCAATTACTTTAAAAACGGCGCCCGTCTCGGCGGACTTTTGAGTTCCGAAAATGCAATCACCGATGCTCAGATGAAAGTGCTCCGTGCATCGTTTGAAAATCTCTACAAAGGTGCTGGCAATGCCTATCGAGTGGCGGTACTTCCAAAGGGTGTGAAATATGACGAGGCATCAAGCAATCCGAAAGATATGGATTTCGCAAACCTACAGCAAGTTATGCGGGACAAGATTCTTGCGGGCTTTAGGGTGCCAAAAACAATTCTTGGTGGATCGGAGTCGGAAACCAACAGAGCGACCGCCGAAACTTCAAACTACATATTTGCAGCGCGCACGATAAAACCGAAAATGGAAATGATTGTCCAGCAACTAAATGAATTCCTCGTGCCTCGATATGGAGACAATCTATATCTTGATTTCGTTGATCCGGTCCCAGAGGATAAGGCGCAAAAAATAGAGGAAATGAAAGCGGCGGTAGCTCTTCAGCCAGTCATGAGCGTCAATGAGGCTCGAGAAGAATACTTCGGCCTAGACGGAGTTGATAACGGTGAGAGCGTAATGACTGATTTCTCAAAAGTAGCTCTTGGTAAACCAAAACCAAAATCAGTGAGCCGAACCGGAAGAAAAAACACAACCGCCGACAAGAAACCTTCGACCAGAGGCGCGAAGAATACAAAGGCCCGAAAGGTTATGGCCGAAGAAATCGCTAAAAGGATTACGGAAAATATTGAATCAAGCAAGAAACAGTTTGAAGAAGTAAAGACCAAGGCTCGACGAGATCTTTCCGATTTATCAAATTCCGAATACGAGGTTTTGTACAAAGGTTTCGTGCTCAGAGTCACACGTTATGAAAACCTGCAGCACGAGGCAATAAAAAAATTCAATAGCAATCAAAAGACGGTTGTTCTCTCAAACCTAAATCGTTTTATAGAAAAAAAGTCCTGGAAAATAACTCAGGAAGATATTTTCAATAAAGAAAACTGGATCGGAGTAATGGTTGATTTGTCCAAGCCTATCTTGAGTGATTTGTATGAATCGGAAGGAAAAGAGGCGATGCAGTTATTGGGATCAAGCGATTTCCGAATCACTCCTGAGGTCCGCAAAGCACTGGATCGAGCAATAGAACTCATGGCTCAGAGCTATAACGAAACCACTCTCGGACTTCTTAAAGACGCCATCGAAGAAGGACTCGCCGAAGGAGCGTCTCTTCCACAATTGGAAAGCAAGATTTCAAACATTTATGCCTTCAGCGACGAGGTTCGCGCTGCGCAAGTTGCCCGCACCGAAACATTCCGGATTGCTAATGATTCGACAAAAGAGGCGTGGAAACAAACCGGAGTAGTAAAGACGATCAAGTGGTACACGGCGGCCGATGAAATGGTCTGTCCTTGGTGTGAAAACATGAACGGAAAAGTTATCTCCATTGACGAAAACTTCTATGACAAAGGCGACGTTCATACAGGTTCGGATGGATCGGATCTTGATATTACTTACAGCGATGTGGGGGCGCCACCATTGCATGTGAGTTGCCGATGCTACACGAGGCCGGATGAGATAAGCATAGAGGGATAAAAATTATTAACAAACTTATGGATAAAAAAATGAAAAAAGAAGCAACGTTTCAAAAAATAAATAACGAAATCCTTGAGAAGGTCTCATTGGCATTTGCCACAAAAGAATTTAAAGATGCGATAGAAAAGACCAAGGCTGCAACCGATTCGGGAACATTCGAAGTCATAATTTCGACCGCCGATGAAGATCGCCAGGGCGAAGTTATTGATCAGAGTGGCTGGGATTTCACCAATTATAGAAACAATCCCGTGGTTCTATGGGGCCACAACTACTACGACCTACCGATTGGCGTAACTGACGAGATTTATACAAACGACAAAGGCCAGACTATCGCCAAAGGACGATTCGCTCCGGAAGAAGCCAATCCTTTTGCTCAGCAAGTTCGCCGACTCTACGACGCCAAGATTGTAAAAACAACATCTGTAGGGTTCATCGCTCGGGAAATGGAAGGGAACGTTATAACGAAAGCTGAGCTCCTGGAATTCTCCTTTGTTCCGGTCCCCGCAAACCCGATGGCACTTTCCTTAGCAAAGGAATTAAACCTCAATACTGTCGAACTCATCACAAAAGGACTCTTTGTAAAGGCTGAACCGCAGGAAGGCGATTCATGCACGACCGATGACTGCAAGGAAGGGACGATGCTCCCAGATGGTTCAGGTGCGCTCGTGTGCACGATAAAGGAGGACACAAAAGCTGAAGCTCCTGTTGAAGTGAAAGCGGAAGAACCGGAGCTTGTACAGAAAATCGGTGCAGAGCTTTCCGCTATACAGTCAGAGACGGATGCGAGCATCATCGCTCACTCCAAAGAGATCATAAGTCTGATCACTGAGGAATCTGAAGATGAGAGCGATGAAGCTAAGGCAGAAAAGACCGCACGAGTGCGACAACTGATAAGTCGCACAAAAATCAAAATAGCCATCAATGGCATGAAAGCCACGATCGGCGCCTTAGAGGAGCTCCTCAAGGGTGCCGAAGGGAAGGAAGATCTCGATGGAGATACCCTAAAGAAAAGGTCGAATGCCGCAGGGTCAGAGGTCATTGAAGCTCTCAAGGCTTTTAATGCTAACCGCCAGGTCTTGCGAATGATTAATAACATTACGAGTGATGCATTGCGAAAAATCAATGATACTCGTGAAAAAAAATAGTATGGATCAAAAACAATTGGAATTGATCAAGAGCCAGCTCCAGACCGCCGTTGAGGAGGTCATGGAGAAGCGTCTCGGCGAAGCTGTATCGCCTCTCGTTGCCAAGGAAACTCGCGCAATCGTGGAGAAGATGCAGATGGAGCGTGCAATTTTCGGCAAGGATATGACTGGTCTCTCAGGAGAGCAGAAGTCTCAGTTTGTCGACGTTGTCCGAGCTGCTGCGGGTCTTAAGGTCAAGGCAAATGAAGCGTTGATCTCCGAACAGGATAACCGTGGAGGTTACCTCGTTTCCAAGGAAGTCGAAGCCGCAATTCTTAGAATCGCAGCTTCCGTCGGTCTTGTGATGAGCCAAGCTCAGAAGTGGCCTATGGGCACTGACGAGAAGGCAATCCCAAGCTATACCGGCGCATTCCTTGAAGGAGAATTCCTCGGCGTTGATGCCGCTGGCTCTGTTACCGGAATCACATTCGGTGCCGCTAACCTTATTGCCAAGAAATGGCAGCTCGCCTTCGTGGTCGGAAACGACCTCTTGGTTGACGCTGACGTTCAGCTTGCAGACTGGTTGCTTGCTCTTGGTGGCGAAGCTCTCGCCAACATGACTGACAAGCAAGGTCTTACAGGCTCAGGTGCTCCGTTTGTTGGAGTGCTAAACCACTCTGATGTCACTGTCTACACACTTGCATCTGGCAAAGACACCTTTGCTGAGTTTGATGTGGTAGTGGATACCGCTGACACGATTGCACAGGTTGAAGAATCTGTGCTCGATGGTGCCGCTTGGTATATGAACCGTACAGTGTGGGCAAAACTTCGCACACAAAAGGATACTGCTGGAGCATTTATCTTGCCTCAGGCAGGAGCAATCTCCGCAGGAGTTCTTGCGAACAACCCAACTGGCGGTGGCATCCGGCCTATGGGTGAAATGGGAGGATTCCCAGTATTCACCTCTAAGCACTTGCCTTCAAACAGTGCAACTGCTGTTTCTACTAAGTACATCATCTTCGGTAACCTAAAGGCTTTGGCCTTCGGCGAAAAAGGTGAGATGACCGTGTCACAACACGAGTCAGGTACGTTCGGTGGAAAAGAAATTGCGCTCGCAGATCAAAGAGCTCTCGTTTACAAGAAACGGGTGGCTTTGGTCGTCGCCTTGCCAGCAGCGTTCGTGGTCGTGAAGACAGCAGCTTCTTAATCCTAAGCCCTGATTCCTCAGGGCGATGGATAGGGAAGTATTTATCAATTAAGCAATAACAAGTATGAGCGATACAAAAACATACAAAGTCTTGCGTCCGATCGGATTCAACGGTGATCGTCTTGAAAAAGATGCAACTGTTGAACTGACCGATGAGGAAGCGCAGAACATTGGTCCGGATGTGGAGCTCGTCGGCGCTCAAACCGAGCAAATTGATACCTCAGAGGAGGAATCGACGAGCGAGAGTGAATCTGCTCCATCATCCGATGGAAATGCTGAAGGATCGTTTGAAAACGACCAGCCTAAAGCAGATGCCCCTGCCGATGAGAAAGAAGAATCAGAGGAATCATCAGACTAACCCCTTTGCGAGATCCTCGCTTCTCTTTTGAGACGGAATCGTCCGATTCCAACTCAAGTCGAAATAGAGAAGGGCTGACAAGCCAAAAGGGAAACATCAAATATATGCGTTCAGTATATGACGGAATAAAAGCAGTGCTCGGTATTGCGCCGATTGCGCAGGGAGCCTCAGAAAAACTTTCTGCGGCGATCGATACTCTCGGCTATAACAGTGCGCTCATTGAAGTGAACACAGGTGCGGCCACAGGTACACCGGATTCATACTCAGTAGCGTGCAAGGTTACGGAATGCGCCACTTCAGGTGGTTCGTACACCGATGTGAGCGGAGCGACAGCTACGCTTGCAGCTGACGGAAAGCATGCGCAGATTCGAGTCGAAGGACTTGGAACATCTCGCTTGCGATACCTCAAGGTAAGCATGACTCCCGCATTTGTCGGCGGCACAACACCGGCGGCACTTATCGGAGCAACTGCTCTCCTTGGACATGCGTTCAAGGAGCCGGTAGGCAACAGCTCAACAGCTGCTTAAGTTTCAGCCACTTCCTCTCATTTATATGGGGGGAAGAAGCGGGAATTTAAACCCGAATTATTTATGGCAGAAGCATTACTTTCATATGCACTTACAACTGTAGCGCGAGTAAAGACCCGGCTCAGTATCACTGTGTCCACTCATGACACGATACTTTTGTATTTAATAAATAGCGTAACCGATTTTATCGAAGGTGAGTGCAATAGACGATTCAAATTAGCTGTATGGACCAATGAACTGTATTCAATGCAAGGCAATAGCAACGGTCTTCTTGTGTTGAAACAGTCTCCTGTTTCTGCTGTTTCTTACATTCAATTTAGAGCTGGCACAAAGACTAATCCGAACTGGACAGATTTTATGGCAGATGATTGGGAACTCTTGGATGACGGCGCATCAGGCATTATTGAGTTTCATAACGCTTTTGTTCACGGGATAAATAATATACGCATAGCATATACTGCCGGCTATAAAATCAACTTCACTAATTATGGGGATGGCAATACGCATAACTTGCCTGCAGATCTTACTGATCTTACAGAGAGGCTTGCTATAAAACTCTTCAAAAGACGGGAAGCGGAAGGGAAAGCAAGAGAAGACTTTAATGGTGGGTCGATCACCTGGAAGGATCTTCTTAATCCCGAAGATACGGAGACGATTAATAAATATAGGAGGGTTAATTTTTTCTAAATATATGGCTGGAGATTTTAGAATTGAAATACGAGGACTCAAGGAGCTCAACTTCGCTTTTAGGAATTACCCGAAAATTTCGGAGCCAATATTTCAGAAGGCGGTCATGGCAACAGGTGCCATCTTTGCAAAAAATACTCTGAAAGATAATCCAGTGCCGTGGAGAACAGGAAATCTTCTCCAATCATTCAGATACAAGACAGCACGGCTCCAAGCTGCATGGTATCCCACAGCTCATTACGCAATCTTTGTACATGACGGCACGAAATATATAAAAGCTAATCCCTTTATGTTGAAAATCATCAAAAAAGCGGAACCCGAAGTGAACAAAGTATTCCGTGAAGCTCAGGACATGGTGAACAGGCAGATAGCTAACCAAACACGACTATGACAGCAATCGTAACCACAATTAAAAATGCAGTTAAGGCAAAGCTTGACTCCCTGGTCCCGATAACACTCGGACAGGTTATTGTCGATGACTTCAAACAGGATGGATTTGCATATAAAGATATCGGGACTTTTCCTGCTGCCGTCCTTGCCTCTCCTTCGCTTGAAGGTGTAGCTGAAACTAACCGAGATAATCTCCGTACTCATAATTTTACGATTGGAATCATTCAAAAAGGAGAGAATGTTGTCTCTGCAAACGACATTGAAGAGCTTATGGAAAAGATCATCAATACCTTCGATGAAGATCCAACATTGGGAGGTGCGGCAAACGGTGGTGTTGAACCGTCTTCCTCGACTCCGGAGAGTATTACTTCTGGTGACGGTAGCTTTGTGGTTTTTACGGTTACGGTAAAAGCCAAAGCTATTAAAAATTTATCATTCTAATTTATGCAAACAAACAACAAAAACAAAATGATAGGGAAGGATGATGTGAAAAACAAACAGGAATACTTCTTCTCTGGAGGTCAGGAATATCTTCCTCAGACCATCAGAGCCGATAGCCAGAAAGAAGCGGAGAGGGTGTGGAAGGAGTCGAGAGTGAAAGTCAAAAAACCATTACAAGAAAATAATTAATTATAAATATATGTCAAAAGGAATAGGAAGATTAATACAATTTGGAATCGCAAAAGAAACGGTTCGAGGAACGCCTGAGGTGGCCGCATCCTATTGGATCCCGTTCTCAGAACTTGATTTTAACGAAAAATATAATCTTGTTAACGATGAGCAGTCTCGAGGGGTTATCGAAGATACGGTCGGGCAAAGCAAGTCAAAGGAATGGTCAGAAGGATCTGTGAAGGCTCCTATTGCCGATAAGCACTTTCCGTTGATTTTGTTTTCTGTTCTCGGTTCGCTTTCAACCGGGGATAATGCCGACTCTGATGCGACAGTAAAGGATCACATCATAACTGTGGCTCAGAGCTCGCAGCATCAGGCGCTCAGTCTCTTTGTTGATGATCCTCTGGCGGCTCAAGACTACAAGCACGGGAATGGGTCAATTTCATCGCTTGAAATTCATTATGAGCTGAATCGATTTCTTGATTACACCCTTGGTCTCAAGGCAAAAAAAGGAGAATCAGCCGTTCTTACACCGTCCTCAACTCCCGAAAACAGGTTCCTACCCCAGCATCTCACTTTCAAACTCGCAGCAAGCTACAGTGGCCTGACCGCAGCCTCTGCGATGAACATTCGGTCTCTAAGTTTGAAGATTGATCACAATCTCGAAGACGATGACGTTCTGGGTAGCGCAGCTCCTGCCGATTTTCTAAACAAGCAATTCAGTATTGAGGGAACACTTGAAGCAACCTGGAATAACGAGACAGACTTCAAAACATCAGCTCTCGCTACGACCCCAAAGGCCATGCGCATAGATCTTATCAACAACGACGTCACGATTGGAAACTCCGCTCATCCGGAGATCAGGATTGACCTTGCGAAAGTGATCTTCAAGGAAATTACTCGGCCGGTAAAAATCAACGATATCGTTCGCCAGACCTTGTCGTTTAAGGCTCACTATAGCCTAACCGATTCGCTGATGATTTCGGCGCTGGCAACAAACTTGGTCGCATCTTATTAATCAAAAATAATTAATTAATTCACATGGAAAGAGAAACAATAAAACTCAATACTCCGCTCGGAAAAGAACTCGTCATTAAAAGCTTCATGACGGCAAAAGAAAGAAACGAAATCAAGCGCACGTTTCTCGAAGGCGTAAAGATAGATCCTAATCAGACGACGCAGGAAGCCGAAGCAATCCGCATGAAGGAACTCGATGCGAGCATTATGCTTCAGGCCGAAAGAAAAACGATCGAACAGCTTGTAATTTCGTATGACGGCGAAGCCGAGAAGATTCTCGAGAGATTGGATGAGTCAAGACCGGAAGAATATGACTTCGTGGTGTCCGAGCTCAACAAAGTGACAAAGGGAAATTTTCAGCCGGCGAAGTAGCGTACGAGTGGGAGAAATACTTCGCCGGAGTGTCCGCGACTCTCACTGCAGAAATGGCTGCCGCGGTCGTGTGCCGAGAGATGAAATGGACACTTGAAGAATACGAATCGCAGCCCTCGACGTTCATAGACACTTTGGTCGAGATGCTGAAAGCGGAAAGCAGGGAAATTCAAAGAAAAAATAAAAAATCATGGCCGAATCAATAAGCAAACTGGAAATATTGGTACAGCTTCGGGACGAGGCAAGCACAGCAATCCGAAGTATGAGCAACAGCCTGTCAGATCTTGGTGGGCAGTTTGGATTTGCTGGCGATAAGGTCGGAGCGTTAAGCGGTGTGCTTCAAACAATCGGATCGGGCGCGATAATCAAGGGTGCGGTAAACGCTTTCGCCGAAGCTGAGGTTCAGATGGCGAGATTCGATACAGTTCTTAAAACTCTTCCTCCGAATTTACAGACTCTAAAAGGACAGATTCTCCAGGTGGCCGATGAGGCACTTGTTAAGTTTGGATTCGATAATGAGGAAGCTGCCGTAAGTATTGCTAGACTCCTTCAAGCAACCCATGACGGTCCTTTTTCGTTCCAAGCATTTTCTGCGGCTATGGATCTCGCTAGATTCAAGGGGATAAGTCTAGAAGATGCCACACAAGCCCTAATTCTGGCCTTTCAGGGCAATGCACGGCTGTTAAAGCAGTTTGGTATAGAAGTCGACGATCATGCCTCAAAAGAGACAATTTTGGCCGCCATAATGCAGACAGTCGGCGGTCAGGCTCAGGCGTATTCGGAGACATTAAAGGGTCAGCTTGCGATTACTAAACAGCTTGGTGGCGAAGGATCGGAAGCTCTCGGACAATTGTATGCGCCGGCAATCGAAATGGTCACTAGTATGATAAGGGAATGGGTCACGTCTCAGGGTGGCATCAATAATCTTCTCGAAAGTCATAAAAATCTTTTGATAGCTGTTGCATCGGTACTTGTCGCTTTGTTTGTTGCCGGAATAATTGTGGCCATTGCCGCGGCTCTCACTTTTCTCGGTCCGCTCGGATTGATTATCGCTGCTATCGCCGCGCTTGGCGGAGTGATTGTCTTTTTCTACACGCTTTGGAAAACCCAATGGGAAAACGTCAAAAGCGTTTTCTTTACAGTCTGGAATGCAATTAAAGATTTCTTTGCCTCCCTATGGGACGGGATTCTGAATGTTTTTAATGCCGCCATTCAAAAAATTAAAGATGCAATCAGCTCTATTGTCAGCGCATACAATGCGGCGGTTGCTGTCGTGAGTGCTCCGATCAAAGCCGCGACCGGTGCCGTAAAAAGTGTGGTTTCTAAATTCGCCGATGGTGGAATAGTCACGGGTCCAACGCTCGGGCTTGTCGGAGAAGCTGGTCCCGAGGCAATCATTCCCCTCAGTCAGTTAGGGTCGGCCGGTGGTGGAGTAGTGATAAATCTTCAGGGCGATTTTTACACATCGACTGAAGTGGCCGAAACATTCGGCAATGAGCTTGCGCGAATTATTAAAAATCAGATTAATCTCGGCGGAATTAGAGCCTAAATTTCATGTCACTTGTACTCAAAATAAACAACATAGACAGAACGAACCATGTGAAATGGGATACTCTGACGAAAACAGATGTTCTTTCGAAAGAAGTCGACCGTCTGGAGTTTCAAATTTTGAAGACACCGGCCAAGACCATTCCGAACGTAAACGATGAGGTGATGCTTGAAGAAGACTCTGTGAAAATATTCGGCGGCGTGATCACTGAACGGAATGAAGTGATCAAAGGAGGTTTGCTCATTGCGTATGAAATAAGATGCAAGGACTACTCGCAATATCTGGATAGAAAAGTGGTAGTCAAAAGCTATGCGAACCTGAGCGCTCGAGCAATCGTTCTCGATCTCATTTCAACTTACACGTCTGGTTTTACCACGGTCAGTGTTCCGGCGGTTACGCCAACCGTAGGCTCGATAAAGTTCAATTATGAACAGGTGACCAGGTGTCTCACGCAACTAGCCGATCAGATAGGCTGGGACTGGTATGTTGATCACGACAAGGATATTCACTTCTTTGATAGCGAAAGCTCGTCCGCTCCTTTTGAGCTGACAGACGATGGAGACACATTCGAATGGGACTCTTTGGAAGTGAATAAAACAATTACGCAAATTAAAAATTCCGTATTCGTCCGAGGCGGAGAGTACAAAAAAACGATCTCGGAAGGCAATGCGCAAGATATATTCGTCGCTGATGGGGTGCAAAGAGTTTTTCCTCTTTCTTATAAATACGACAACATCACGGTCAAAGACAACACAACCGTCAACACGATCGGCACTGACCAGCAAACTGATCCGACCTCAGTGGATGTTCTCTACAACTTCAATGAAAAATTCATCAAATACAGCGCCGCGCCGGCAAGTGGCCATACGATCAAAGTATTCGGCGATGCATATATCCCAATCATCGCTCAGGTCCGCGATCAGATCAGTATCTCAACTTATGGAGAGTATCAGGCGGCTGTAGTTGATAAAAGCATCACATCAATAAACGAGGCTCAAACAAGGGCACAAACGGAACTTAAAAAGTATTCCGAAAGCGTCTATGAGGCCGCATTCAAAACGACCAGAACCGGGCTGAAAGTCGGCCAAAAAATCCGCGTAAACAGTGTTCTCAGAAGTATCGATAAATTCTTCAAGATCAACAAGATAATCGGAAAAGTTAGGGATGGCAATTCAATGATATACAGCGTATTTCTCATTGCATCCGGACAGGTTTCATTCACTGACATAATGGTCGATCTGTTAAGCAAAGATAAAAAGAATATCATCATCGCTTCAAACGAAGTTCTGCAAAGACTCGAGTTATTCTCGGAATCGGCCAGCGTAACTGATAGCGTGTCAGGTTCAAAATCATCTGGTCCCTACAAATGGGGTCCCGATCCTAACGCTCTCAAGTGGGGACTTGGAACATGGGGATAAATAATATTTATGAGAAAAGAAAACATACAATCAACAGGACGAATTCGAGTGATCACTACTAAAGCCGGCACGAAAGAAGTGCTGAGAGTTAGCGAGTGGACTTCGAACCTTATCATGCTTGGAGCAAACACGGGTAAAACTATCATATTGCAACGCCTAATTGGTGTAAATACATATTCTCTCAATCTCAGTCATGCCGATATGGGCACTGGTTCTACTGCTCCTTCCGCGGGGGATACCACTCTTCAGGCGCCTGTTGCGCGAGCTGCGGTAGCAAGTGGGTCGATATCGGGCAACGTGGCAACCCTGCAGTTCTTTTTTGCTGATGCCAATCTCGCTAATGGTACTTACAGGGAATTCGGTTCGTTCATTGATGGAACGGGTACGGTGAGTACGGGAAAAATCTTCAATCATGCACTGTTCGGAGTGCCTTATGTCAAAGCGTCAGGTGAAGACACAACAATAGAAATGCAGGTAACCATTACATAAATTTATGGCAATCGAATCAGGACAAACAGCATTGGCTTCAGACTTTGTCGCCTCAACCGCAGGGGCGAGTGATGCTGGGCGCGTACCGAAATTAAATGCCAGTGGACTTCTCGATAATAGTTTCCTAGGACTAACAGGAATGATCGTTCCAAGCATGGGTCGGATTATTCCCGTTGGTTGGCTTTTGTGTGATGGACAAGCGGTATCGCGCGCTACTTACGCCGTTTTATTTGCTTCTCTTTGCCCATCGGCAACGTTTACGGTTACTATCGCCTCTCCGGCTGTTTTTTCATCCAACAATCACGTCCTGGTTGCCGGAGATAGAATTCGTCTCACCACCTCGGGATTATTACCAACAGGACTAGCAACAAATACCGATTATTACGTGATTGCTTCTGGTCTTACAGCGAATTCATTTCAAATTTCTGCTACCAGAGGAGGAGCTGCAATAAATACATCGGGCTCTCAGTCCGGTACTCATACATGGCAAGTGTTTAATTCCGGTGTCGGCGACGGATCAACAACTTTCAATCTTCCAAACTTGAAAGGACGCACCGTCTTCGGGTTTGATGTGAGTGATGCAAATTTTAGCAATCTCGATACTCCAAATACATATGTAGGGGAAAAGACTCATCAATTAACAGTTGCAGAATTAGCGGCACATTCACATCAGCTTCAATTTTTTGGAAGCAGCAACGGGTCTGGATCACAATATGGTCAAGATCTTCCAGTCAGTTCACGCAGTTTAGATGGTTATTGGCAAAACGTAACAGCGTCAAGGTACAGAAATGCAAATAGTGGCAGTGATTCTGCCCACAATAACATACCTCCGTATAAAGTAGTAAATTTTTTAATCAGAATATAACAATGGCGATTCAACCAGGACAACAAGCTCTCGCATCAGACTTTATCTCAGTTTCTTCAGGTACGGGAGATGCGGCAAAAGCACCTAAATTAAATGAAAGCGGAAAGCTGTCTTCGACCTTTTTACCTTTTGGAGGTGATGGCTCAGATGGGGAATTAAACATTAGTTCTGGCGTTACCACAATTGATCTCGGTGGCCAGTCCTTAGTGGTTAAAAACTATACATCTATCTCAATCACTGGGTCAGGAAAACTCGCATTCACGAATCCAAATGCCTACGGAACAACAATAATATTGAGATCGCAGGGAAACGTAACTCTCACTTCTTCGCAGGCGCCGATGATTGATGCAAGCGGAATTGGCGCCTTAGGAGGTAATGGGGTAAGTGCTGGTAGCTCTTACGTGGGTGGCAATGTGGGTAATGCCGGCATTGGTCTAGATATTTTCCGGACAAATGGCGGTGGTAAGGGCTCTAGTGGAAATTCCGACAATGGGCCTGGTGGGCCTATTCCGACGGCGATCATGCCCTCATCGCTCCAATTTAACCAGTCGCCCCTATCGCAGAAGTATCCTCACTGTTTTGTTGGAGCGGGCGCAGGTTCGGGCGGTGCCTACCAGGGAAACTCCGGATCGGGTGGACGTGGTGGTGGTTGCGTGATTATTGAATGCGGAGGAGCTTGGAATTTCACTACAGCGAACGGTATTTCAGTCGCGGGTCGGACGGGTAATAACGGTTCAGGGACTGTAGCTGGCGGTGGAGGTGGGGGAGGCGGTGGTTTCTTTCTTGCCCTTTATAAATCGGTCATTGCCAATACTGGTACGGTAACGGTCGCTGGCGGATTAGGCGGAAGCGGTAACGCTAGTGGTCAGCCTTATGGTGGGTCCGGAGGGGGAAGTGCTACGAACGCAGGAGTAAGCGCTACGAGCGGATCAGTGGGTGGAGCTGGTGGCGCAGGGCTATCGTTCATTGGTAAATATGTCGAATAAATAATTTTATTACTATGAAAAAAAATGAAACATTTAGAAAATTTCTATATAACCAAGTCGCTCTTCTTGCCGGCATCGTTGGCGTGCTGTTTGGAATATTTAATATGCTCCAAGCTCCAAAGACAGACATCAAAGTTATCGAGACCTTGAATACGATCCGAGACAATCATATCCATACGATTGAAGAAAATCTCAAGCGCATGGAAGATTCAAGCTCCAAAGATTCTCAGGAGTTTAGGGATCGCCTGACGAAAATCGAGACGCTACTAAATGAGAGATTACCCGCTAATAAAAATTAATTTATGGAACCAGCATATCAAGGCGCATTATTAGATACTCGCTCGGAAACGGAGCAATTGAAAGATTATAAATTCGAGGAGATAGTCTCGTCGGCCGCCCCTGTGGTTTGGAGAGAGAAGAATAAAAGTTCATGGCGAAGATTTCCGATATTTGATCAGGGCCAGTCGGGATCCTGTGTGGCTCAGACAATGGCAAAGCTTCTCGGCATTCTCTATTGGCTGGCAAACGGCATATATGTCCATTTTTCAGCAACGCATATCTATCAGCGACGAATAAACAAACCTGAAAGCGGTATGGGTGGCGACGACGTTTTCAAGATCGCTAGCGAAGGTGTAACTCTTGAGGAATTGGTGCCGAGTCAAAAAATGAGTGACGGGCAGATGGATGCGGTTGTCATTCCCGAATACAAAAAGAAGGTGGGAGAGATCTTCAAGATCTCGAAAAATTGGATCACGCTACCAATAAAGGACATTGAAACGGTGGCGTCGGTTATACAGCAAACAGGCAAGGGAATCATGCTCTGGTTTTATTTCAAATACGACGAATGGGACAAGGATCCGAACGTTAGCTGCGCCGACTTGATGCTTGGAGCTCCAACAACATGCCGCCACTCGGTAACTGGCGTTGATTTTACGTTGTATAGGGGCAAAAAAGCGGTCGTGATCGATGATTCATGGGGTCCGAACGCAGGGAACGGTTCTGGACAGCGTGTCATCGATGAAGACTTCTTCAAGGCTCGTAATTGGGTTGCTCGTTATCCGATGAATTTTCAATTTTCCGAGGGAGTTGATCCCAATAAGCCGATATATGTTTTCAAAAACGATTTAAAATTCTCGGCGATAGTCTCCTACGGCAATCCTGATGTGGTGGCCTTGCAAAATTGCCTGAAGTTTCTCGGATTGTTTCCGGTAAACACGGAAAGCACCGGGTACTTCGGGTCGATAACAAAAAGCGGAGTCAAGGATTTTCAAAGGAAGTTCGGACTAATCCAAGATGGCGTTGTTGGTTTGGCCACAAGGTCGAAATTTAACGAATTATTCAAATAAAAAAAAATATATGAGCAAAATATATACATCGGCGAGCAAAATGGTTTTTATTCTTATGGCGATCGCAACGATCGTGGGGATGTTCATGGGCAAGATTGATCCGAAAGATTTTCTGACATTGGCGTCAATGGCTTTCGCATTCTACTTTGCGAACAAGGGAGAAAATACTCAGCCGTTTGCGGGGAAATAGGATTAAGTCTGCCCTTAACCGGAATCGTTTTTTAGAATTCATCTGTTCAAACCATAAAAAAAGGTGTAGTATTTAGCCATTATGGCCGAACCTTTTTCATTGTCGAAAGCATATCTACTCGGGCTTATTACAGGCCGAGGCCACTTTTTTCTCGATAGCAAATCAATCGCTATTGAGTTTTCGCATGCCAATGAATTTGTTGCCGGCATTGCACATTGTACAAAGTGTGGATGGCTTGCTACAGACGATAAAAAAGGCGGTCTGAAGTGTAAAAATCCTAAATGTGGTCACCCTGTAGATCCATCTGTAAAGAAAGTCTACGACCAGCCAAAATCAACAGTTGAATCACTCAAAGCTGAAATTATTCCTTTCTTACAGTCAGGAATTAAGGCGGATTTTGATATCACAGGAAATAAATCAATGACGATTCTAGTCATCGACTTCAAAAAAGACAGAGCACTATTTGATGAAATCGTTTCTTACTTCAGTCCAGATACAAGCTTCGACAGATTCCATATTCCTAGAATTATTTTCACCACAAACGAAGAAGCCAAGAGAGAATTTATCAATGGACTGCTCGACACATCGGGCTTTGCGAATGCCGGCGGCTGGCTCAATAGAGATGGAGAAAATGGTCACGGCCGAATGAGAGTATATTTTCAGATCGTGCGTAATTGGCATTTGCCGGTTGAAATCGATAATTTTATTCGGTCAGAATTTGACTTACCGATACACACAATCGACTGGGGTCATCCGAATATTCGAGATGGCAACCTCAAAGATTTCTTTGAAACAAATCCTACGAGTTGGGGTCGTGAACATCAGATAAAATTCTTCCCTGAATACTATCTGGGCTTTCGATTTCGTATAACATCGAAGCAGGCTATGTTTGATGAGTTGAGAGATCATAACGCCAAAGCTGTATTCAAGGAGAGAGATGACTGGTTTCCACCATCCAAGGTCACTAAAGGCAAAATAAAGGCATACCATCCAGGCGAAAAGGATCTTCGAATTCCTGAACCTGCGCGAAGACACTTCGATGCTTTTTGGCAGATCAACCTAGCTACGGGTTGTAAGTTCCTCAAGGATCTACAGGCAAAGGCAAAAAATCCTGTCACGTTTGCTCTTACAGGCGATCTTGAATCTGCTGAAGATCCTGCAAAGATTGAAAGCGACTTTGATGTGATCCGAAAAACTCTGACCGAAGAAGCAACAAAAAGACAGCCGGCTGAAAAAGCACCAAGCAAAAGAAGGAAGACAGAAAAGGAACTTGCTGAGCAAGCTATGTATCAACCGCTCACTGTTTTCTTTGCAGAATATTTATCGGCAAAATATAGCGAACCTGCGGATACCTTTGACACTTCGGCCGGAAACCTCAATCTTTTTCTTAAAAATAAGAATAGAGAGTTGTTGGACGTTTTTGATTACTGCGATAAATACAGAATTCGTCCTGACGTTGTAGGATTTCTTGAGAAGCAGAAGGCTCTCGGCTTCATAGAGGCAAAAATTACACCTCTTGATCTTAAATCACTTGGACAGTTGATGGGGTATTGTCTTGTCGCACAACCCATAGAGGCTATTCTCGTGTCTACAAAAGCTCCTTCTCTCAGTCTCATCAAGGTTCTAAAGGCACGACCGGATCTTCTGACCTACGCACCAGACCGAAGAATTCAGATCGCAACCTTGGAGAACGGAAATGTTAATTTCATTGCAATATAATTTTATGGATAAACAAGTTTTTACAAAAAATCTACGTGACTGGTTAGAGGCATTCCTCACAAAGAGGTTTTCTTCAACGCATGAAATTGTATTGATCTCCGTGCCAGATACGAGCCTTTCAAAGCTCAATAACGAGCATATAAAGCAGATCCCGAACTATTCATCGTGGGAATTTAAACCTGACATTCTTGGAATCTTGAAAGAAAAGGCATCAGGTAAGCTCGAGCTTGTTCTGTTAAATCGATCTACCTCGGCATTAAGTCTCAAAGAACTGGGTGAAATAAACTGTTACGGAAAACTGACAGGCGCTTTTCTTGCGTTCGTTGCTTCTTTAAATGGAGTATCAAACGAGGTCAACATTCTCTTGCTCGAAAACTCAATCCGAGATCGTGTACTCAAATATGATGAGGGTAAATCAATAATTGTTTTTGGATGGGATGAAAAAAATAACCGAATCAATAAAGATTCGATCATTCCTTTCGAGAAAAAAGACTTTCTCGCTGACTAACGCTTCCAGTAGATACAAATAAACTCGTGTACTTTATTGAATCGGAAAACCCAAGGGTATCCGAGAGTCTTCATATTGTTGTATTCTTTTTGGCGATCCCAAATGACGTATTCTTCAAGCTCAAAGCCGATTTCCCTCATGATACGAGTCTGATCTTCGTGAAGGGGATAAAATTTATCTTTTTTTCGGATATCCATTACCACGCAACAGCATCGCTTGTTGGGCTTTAAGGCTTTGTATACCTCTGCATAAACAGATTTTAGATCCTGTAGAAAAGCCTCGTAGTCGCTGATGTTCCCAATATCATTTTTTGAGTCCGAATAGTTGCGCTGATCACCCATGTCAGCCGTTCTTTTCATGTTTAGAATGTCCCAGTAGGGAGGAGAAGTGACGACGAGATCGACAGAATTAGGCTTTATGTGCTTCAAAATGTTTCTTGAATCCTCGCAATAAATCTTCGGCTCGAATCTTTTTATTTTTTTATCAAAATTTTCATCTGCTTCATGATTGGTAACCCTGCCCTGTGCAATTTTGCAGTAGTCCTTATTTAAATCGAAGCCTATGCCTTTTTTCCCAAGATTGTGGGCCGCTTTCAAAGTAGATCCGATTCCAAGGAAAGGATCAAGAATAACCTCACCGGAATCTTTGGTATAGATTTTAATTAATTTCTCGACAAGTTGTTGCGGAAACATAGCTGGATGCTTCAGCTTTCTCTCTTCGGAAGTCTTGCTTACATCTCTCCAAATACTGAAAGAGTTTTGCAGCCATTCCTTGCCTGTTAAGTTGTTCATTTTTTCAGCCATGTTATTTCTTTACGGTTAGTAGGAATAGATGCTCCTTAGTAATAATTTTCGATCCGTCCTGATTAATTGCTCGATATCTTTTATGTTCTTTTGTATATTCTTTGACTTCACCTCGTGTACCTAAAATTTGTTTTAATACTGGGATCGGTATGATTCCTTCATCGTTATAACTGAGAAGGATATACTTCGCCTTTGCCTTTGCTACCAGATCGGAAAGTGCATCGGCGGCTTTTCTTGAGATCGAGTAATCAGATTTCTGGTCCTCATAGGGTCTCATGCCGGCATTGCCGTATATTTCAGGGATCTTTTTGAACCAGCCCTCGGCGATCAACTCAAGGAAAAAGTAATTTGATGCAAATTGTCGTGCATTATAAGGCGGATCAAGATACAACACATCGACTTTATGCATTCCAACCAGATTATTCGCATCAGCATGGAAGGCCTTGTTTTCTAGCTTATTGTCTACTATATCTCCATGAGTCAATGTCATGGGTTTTAGGGCTCGTCTATCCCAACTTTTTAGAAAGGCAGCATATGTACCAGTCACATTTGCAACAAGACTGACGGCATTGATCAAGCTAGTCAACAGGTAATAGTATTCTGTTTCAGAGATGCTCTTGCTTTCCTTCCATTTTTCAATTTGCTCTCTGACGGCATCAACTTTTTTCGCATTTTCTACCGACAGATACTGTCTTTTATTATTTCCATGTGGCGCATAGTTCTTCGTGATGAATCCAACCTTGCCCTTAACATTATTATTTAAATGATCAATGATATCGATGCCGAGATTCAGCTTTTTGAATTTCGGAATCGTATTGGTCTCAATGTTGGTTCTTGCAAGCGAGTATGCAAATTCGAGAAAATCATTTGAATAAACTGTGTAGCCTAGTTTTTTGAAATGATGTCCGACAGCGGTCGTGCCACTGAATATATCAAAAAAAGTTGCTCCTTTTTTGATAGGTAGGGTAGTGACTACTTCTTCGATATAATCCAATAATTTTGTCTTGCATCCGTAATACCTCATGTACTCGCTATTTTACCTTAAATTTTTACAAAAAGATAATGTCCTTCTTGTATACCGAGCGCTCTTTATAGTTGAGAAGTTTTGTGGTAATATTTTTTGACTTGAACACCCTCAAAACACATGCCAATAACTAAAGTAAAAGAAATAAAAAATATTGATGCTTTCGACTCATTTCAATGGAGTGCTGGCAATCTAAAAAAATATAACCTTATTTATGGATGGAATGGGTGTGGAAAAACGACTATCTCGCGTGTCCTGAGCTTTATTGAAAAAAAGAAGATCGACATGCCGGAATTTTTTCCGATTCAGTTTCAGGTTCAAACTGGTACGGGGTCGACTAAAGAATCAGACTTACCTACAAACAATCTAAGCATTAAAGTGTTTAACGAGGACTTTATTCGAGAAAATCTAGAGTTCCATGAATCTAAAGCAAAGAAGATACTTATTGTCGGAAAGGACAACATAAATGCTCAGGCGGAAATAGCTACATTGGAAGCGAGAGTCACCACAGCAAGAGAAGTTTATAGTCGGCTTGAGGCAGATAAAGGAAAAATCAGCTCAATAGACAATATTCTCACTGAAGCCGCGCGTGAGGTTATCAAACAATTCACCAACACACCACTAGGAAGCGGTACATATTACGGCCGAAGTTATAATCGCACAAAAATAGAGCCCCTTGTCACCGAGGGTAAGATTACACAAGAAAATATTGATTCGTTGATCATAGAAAAATTAGAAGATGTAGATAGTAAAAGGGAAATAATTAAAAGCCAAAAACAAAAAATTGGTTCTGAATTGAAGGGGGTTGAAGACTTTTCGTCTTTATTCGAATGTGCCAATGTTATTCTTGATAAATTTGTAGACGTAGAAGTGATCCCGGGGCTCGATTCTGACAAAGAGCTTAGAGATTGGACTGAACATGGATACCATATCCATAAAGACCGAAGTCTTGGGTTATGTCAATTTTGCAAAAAATCTCTCGATAAGGGATTTCTTGAAAATCTTGGAAAGTTTTTTACCGAGGAGCTCGAAAAAGCAAAACAGGGTATCGATGACATCGTTTCAAAGATTGACCTACCTGAAAACAAGGCTGATACTACGTTTATCGAATCCGGTCGACTGTTTCCGGATTTGGCAAATGAATATCTTGGAACAAAATCAAGCATAGAAGATAAAGGTAGAGAGGTGCGTGGCTCGATTACTGCCCTAGTTAATGCTCTAAAAGAAAAGCGTGAGAACTTGCATGATCAAAAGAAACCGATATCAAAAGTTCCATACCCGGAGAAGACTACTCAAGAATTTAATGTACTCATTGAAAAGCTCAACGGCATTATTAAAAAGCACGATGAAAGGATAGACAAAATTGATGAAGCCGCAAAAGCAATTGAGACTCACACAATTGCATCAGTCCTGAAGTCGAAGGAGTACTTTAAGAAAAAGCAGGAACTTGCTGATCTTGATGCCAAGCTTGGTCCATTAAAAAACGAGATAGATACCCTTAACGGAGAAATAAAAAAGAAGCGTGGCGGAGTCCTCAATGCTTCTATTGCGATCGATGGCATAAATGACGTTCTTAAAGATTTTTTTGGCGAATCACACATATATCTTGAGTTAACTGATTCGAAAGTTCCAGAGGTGGGTTATATCGTGAAGCGCCGTGGCAAGAATGCTAAACACCTAAGTGAAGGAGAAAAAAGCGTCATAGCTTTGATTTATTTCCTTGCAAAACTCGAGGAAGACGGCTTCAAAAAAGAGAATGGGATAGTGGTTATAGATGATCCTGTAGACAGTCAGGATGAAATATTTTTATTCCGCACTTTCGGCCTTATTAAAAGACAGCTTATAAAAGCTGGACAACTGATCGTACTTACTCACAATTTTGCCTTTTTCAATTTGGTTCGAGACTGGATGAATGATACTGATGATGCTGAACTTTATTTGATGACATGTAATCGCACAGTAACAACACATGAGACAAAGATTGAGCCATTGCCAGACATCATTCGAAAATATAAAACAGAGTATCAATTTTTATTTTTCCAGCTATATAATTTCAATAAAAATGGCACCGGTATAGATGCACCACTTATACCGAACGTTGCAAGAAAGGCTCTTGAATATTTTGCTGGTTTCAAATGGTCGTGTGGTACTGATAGAGCTTTTGCACAAATGGTACATGATAAATATGTTACTGATCCCAATCTCAAGAACAAAGGGGTGGCAGACTTCATTGTAAAGTTTCTTCATGAATACTCGCACGGATTAGATTTTACTCGACCGATAACAGCCGCGACTCTTGAAGCAAAAGATGTTGCAAAAAACATTATCGAATTTATACACATTTCTGATGATGAGCATTACAAGAAACTAAAGGCATTGTGCGATCCTTCTACCTGATTGCTTGACTATAGCAGCTGATTTATTAATTATGTGATCATAATGTCGGAATATTACAAAGCCAACCGAACAAAGAACTTATACAATCCAGCAAGCACTGAGCCTTTTAAGCTGTCTCGCTCAAAGATTGAACAGTTTATGAATTGCCCGAGGTGCTTCTATTTGGATCGAAGGATAGGAGTGGGACAGCCGCCAGGCTTCCCATTTGCCCTAAATTCGGCCGTAGACACGCTCTTAAAGAAGGAATTCGACATACATCGCGCAGCTCAGACTGCACATCCACTTATGAAGACATACGACCTGAATATGGTCCCATTTCAGCATGAAATGATAGACGAGTGGCGGGAGAATTTCAAAGGCATTCAGTTCCATCACAAGGCAACTAATTTCATAATGACCGGGGCGGTCGACGACCTATGGGTAAATGAGGACAAAGAGATCGTTGTTGTCGACTATAAATCTACAAGTAAACCTTCAAAGGTGACCCTTGATGCTGACTGGCAGATCGGTTATAAGCGACAAATGGAAATGTATCAATGGCTTCTACGCCAACTCGGCTTCAGAGTTTCTAATACCGGGTACTTCGTTTATGCCAATGGAAAGACTGACCGAGAAGCCTTCGATGGAAAACTTGATTTCGATATCGATATCCTGCCTTATACCGGCAATGGATCGTGGGTAGAAGACACACTCTTCAAGATTAAAGAATGCCTCGACGGGGAAATGCCAGAGAGCAGCGCATCGTGCGATTATTGCGCTTACCATGAAGCAAGAAAATTGGTAAAATAAATTTATGACAACACTTTACAGAGGAACAATAGGACACCCGATAGTTTTTCCAGAAAGCGTAATCATTACGACTGAAAATTTAGATTCCATCGATTTTAATAAAGTGATTTATTGCGAAATTTCTCCTATGGGAGCTATGGGCAATGAAGGCGGCATTTTTATATATTTACTGGATGACAAAGAAAAGCTGACTACTTACGAAACCAATGTATCTGTAGATAAAGAATCCTACAATGCTACGTTAGAGCGGATTAATCAAAAAGCAAATCTTTTCACTAACCACTCTGGTGGTATGGGGAACTATGTATACATTAAGAAAGGTGTTGAGCTTGAAATTGATGAAAAATATAATTGCTTTTGGTATCACTCGCAGAACACCAAATTGAGAATTGATAGTTCTGTTAGGGGCGTCTTTCTTCACCTAGTTGCTGAGATGAAACGCTAAAAATGATAAAATAATTTTATTGCGATGACAGACGAAGAATCAAAAAACGAAGATGGCGAGGAAATAGAGGATGATGTGAAGGAAGTCATGGAGAACCATGATGTTGATAAAGATACTGCCGAACGAGCTGTTGAGCTTATTGATGAAGGCCTAGACGAGGATGATGCTGTAGAAGTTGCTGAAGAAGGTTTGTAAAATTACAATGGAAGAAACTACTCAAAAAATTATTATAAAGAAGTACCGCACTCCAACAAAGGAAGCGGCGGATTTGAAAGATGCGATCGAAAAACACGGTGTTCGTGTTTTGGTGGAGCTTCATGACGGACATAAACATATAGATCTAACGATCCCGAAAGCTAAACTCAATGTTGAAGTGGATGGCATACAGCACCTTATAAATCCCGATCAGATCGTGGCAGACCTAAGTAGGGGATATTACTCTCATAAAAATGGTTTTGATACCATGCATATTCCGAATGAAATGGTCCGCTTGCATCTAAGTGAGATATCTAAAGCCCTTGCAGAAGCTTCAAAAATTAGAGAGAGAAAAATATATCTTCATTTAGAATAAACCTTTAATATAAGCCGTAAATACGGCCTACATTATCCCCAGTTGCCTTTTCTGATACAAACTGATACAATCTGTTATAATCTAAATAACAGGTATGAATCAGGATCAAGAAAAAATGAACTCAGAATCAATTGAAGACCTCATGTCTCCAAAACAGCAGGAGATTTGGAGGTATATTTCGGTTACCGGCGAAGCGAGCCCGGGTGATATTGTAAAAGCAACCGATATCGCAATGTCGACTGTGCGAAAATCTCTTGAGCGTCTTGTAGAGCTCAAGAAAATAAAAAGGGTTGGCCTTGGCCGCGCCACTCGGTACGCAAGAATTGAACAATCAACTTCTCTAGTGGCGTCTAATACAGCACTCGATGATACTCTTGAAAAGAAAAATCTAGAACGAGCTATTACAGAAAAAGAAAAACAGCTTGCCGAGATACTTGAGCATACTGAAAAAATAAAAGTTGATTTGTCCGTGACAAAATATGAATATGATATAAAAATCGGACGTCTTTATCTTAAGCTCGATGAAGTAGAACTTGAAATACTTAAATTGAAGAAAATCGGAGATCTAATCGATCAAGGTCTTTCGTTCGAGGAAGCAAAGAAAAAAGTTGATGAGAGTCTGCAGAAACGTAAGGAACATATTGAAGAGGAATATAGGAAACTCGAAGACGAAGAAAAAAATATAAAAGGGAAAAAACATGTATCTGAGTATGAGCAAGAAGAAATAAAGAGACTGTATCGCAAGCTAGCTCACAAGTTTCATCCTGACCTTAATAAAGGAGACGACGTTATGATGAAAAAGGTAAACCAGGCTTATGCCGACAACGATCTCGAATCTCTTCGCGCGATTGATGAGAGTCGATTTGCTGAGGATACTGTGATTAGGACGATAGACAAACTGAAAGAGAAACTCGCTAAACTCGAGGCTGCTGTTGTGAAAGCAAATCAACAGTACATTCTTTTGAAAAAATCAGAATGGTATGTACTTAAGGAAAATATCGAATCCTCACTACTTCAAAAACGTAATTTACTTCATGAGCTTGCAGACAAGGTCCTTACTGAAATCGCCAAGAAACAAAATCAGCTTGCTGAGCTGAAGAAAAAATATGGACAATAAACTGATTAAATCGCCATACTATTCGCTTGAAAAGCTGAGCGAAGATTCGAGACTTGTAAAACGAGGTCTTCGTGATTTGAGCGTATGGCCAAAAATCGAATCTCTTTTTAACGAACTGAAACGCAAATATGAGATAAAAGATATTGACGGTTGCATTCAGCTTGCCAGGGAAATACTCGCTACTGATCCCTGTCATTTCTTTACCCGGTGCTATTACGGAAGGTGTCTGTACGAAAAAGACGACTATGAAAAATCGGCCGAGATGCTGGGGCAGTGTATTGAAGAAGAAAGGGGGTACTTTTTTCTCTGGAAATTCAGAGCAGATGCATATATGAAGATGAAAAGGTATGAGCAGGCCCTATCAGATCTCAAGGAATCACTGGTCATTGATCCAGGAAACGGTGCAACTCTCGATGACATTGCTCAGTGCCTGTACTTCATGGGCAAATTTAATGAGGCTTACGAATTTATCGACAAGGCAATAGAGATCGAGAGAGACAGCGAAATGCCTATGGTCCGGAAAGGCCAGTTTTTTGAGTATCAGGGTAGAATAAAAGAGGCGGTAGAACAATACAGTATGGCAGCGCACGAATTTCCAACCGCCGAATTTGCAAGGAAAAAAGTAATTGAGCTCTCAAAAACATTATGAACAAAGACAAGAGCCTACAAAAAATACCTGAATATTCGCTAGACAAGATCATCACAAAATCTGATCTTGCTACTCGTGGAATGAGGGAACTTGGACTTCTAAAGAATAAGAAGCACTACACAATTATTTATGTATGCCAATTTTGCGGAAAGCTCATTAATTACTCCTCAACGCCATGTATTTATTGTGGAAAATTTCCAAAAACCAAAAGAGAAGTTGTGATTGCACAGGCTCTTTCAAGCGAGAGTATGAGCATTGGGGATCAGCTTTACACATCATCTCTTGTTAAAAGAGGTGAGGACCTAGAAATTGCTATTGATAAGCTCCGAGAAATTATTGACCGAATTACCGAGCAGAAGGAGCCGGAACAGCCATATAAAATGCTATTTGCAATATCCGCTGACATGGCAGACCGAACCAATAGAGACGAAAGGACACAACGAATTATCGCCATGACAACTCCACAGTGTCTGGTTTGCGAAAAGAGAATCGCTTTTCTGCGTGACAAATGCGACAAATGTGGGACAGATTTTTCCGATGTGCAAAAGGTCGTTCTTGCGATAAGGCAGATTCTCGAGTTTATAGAAATCTTTCTTGATGATGATGGCGAGGACGAAGAAAGTCTCGAAGAACTTATATTCGTACTGGTTTATACAATCAATAGGGCAGTAGAAAATGATGAGTACCCTGACCAAGAACAATTTAAATATATTTACGAGTTACTTCACAAAACCCGTTATCTTATTACTCGGCGCCAGGGAGTTGGGGTCGAGATAAAGAATGGCGAAGCGGGGAGGATCGGTGGGTCAGATGGAGATGCTAAAACAAGAGAGGATTTTCTATCTGTACTTTTAGCTTTTAATACAGATCACTTATTGCAACAATTAAAACAATAATATGGAAAAAACAAATCAAATTAATTCAGTGGGGGCGCGACAGAAGATATTCGGACTTTTAGGAAAATACTGGTGGGTACTACTCATAATTGCAATAGGTCTTTTTGCATGGATGGGAGCTCCGGTCCTCCGCTATATTCTTTACGGAATAGGAATCATTGTGGCGCTTATGATTTTTGCACCGTTCGTTGTCCAGCTTTTTGCTCCAGCCCTCTACTCAATTTCCTTGCTCACTGATCACTTTAAACAATCAAAAGGACAGTCTGTGGGAAAGCGCTACTTCTTTCTACCAGCATCTATTGTGGCTGTTGTCGGGTTTGTCACTGCACAAAGTATTCTTTCAATATGGGTTTTTCTCACCAGCTTCTTTATATGGACATCGGTCGTTGGAGTTTTCTTCAGCTTTATCGGAATATTCTTTTTCGGCCTCGCACCGATCGCTATAGTCACTGCTCCCTTTGTTGTCTGGATCAAGATTGGCCTAGTTGAATTTATAGCAGTCCTGATATTCTTCCTGACCGCACTATTCTGGTATGGATTTTCTAAAATGGCATTTCCAGACCATTCATGGAACTCTACACCTGATGATTTCCTTGGCTACTCACCACACACATTTCTTCTCGGAGCACTTTCCTTTCAAGTTATTGCGCTCCCTTTCTATCACTTTGAGGCAATGGGCATAGGAAACTTTATCTCGGACTTTGGAGGCTTTATCTTTCTTGTTCTTGCTCTCATAGCATCATTTAAATGGCGGTCCGCAAAAAAGAAACTCTCGCCGGCTGAAAAAGAAAATCTTTATCGCCCTTCTGCATGGGTATTCTTCCTCGGATTTATGGTTACAAACCTACTCTATATGCAATTTCAGCAGGTTTATGATGCACCAACTGCTGTGTTGTTCTGGCTCAACGGCTTCTTCCTAGTCGTGTTGATCGGAAGATTTTTTGGAATGTTTAAAAAGAAGAAGCAAATTGAACTTGTGCCCACCGTTCATACCGATTAATTTTATGATTAATTTTTTCAATAAAAAATTCAAAGACGACAAGACTGCAGATGCATATGAGCGGGGAATTTCCTATCAGCGTGCCGGCGACTACAAAGCGGCAATCCAGAAGCTTCTTGAGGCAGTAAATGACGATCCGGCTTTTGTTGAGGCTTACAACAGTCTGGGGCTTACATTTAAAAAGATGGGGGATTTTGATAATGCAATAAAATACTACAACTTGGGAATCGAGGCATACTTCCAGACTATCTACGATGAAATAAAAATGAAGCCAGTGAGAGAGGTCAGCAATCGATATGCTTCGACCCATTCTGAAACATGGATGGATGTTGCCACTCAGATAGCAATAAAAAACAGTGCGAGAGACGGAATAAAGAATGCAAAATTTCCGACTGGTGAAAACGCTCTAAAAATGTCTGGGCAGAATTATATCGCAGGACAGGCATTCCATGATGAAAAAGATACACGATACATCCTACCGGCATATTTCAGTGCTGTTTATGAGGCTCTCAAGTCAAGCATTCTTTATTCCATACTCGTAAATAACGCGGGAACAGTTTTTGCAGAAGAAGGAGACAAAGTGCAGGCCGCCAAATGCTTCAAGGAATCAATGGAATTTATTCCCGATGGAGCAGAATATAACGATCCTATGCTCGGCCTACAAGAACTTGGATCGACTACAGACTACGATTCCGGCGAGAAAAGTTTTGTAGCTAAGCTAACAGAAAGACTCGAAAAATTCGCTGATTCGAAGGGCAAGATCATATGTTCTAAATGTGGAGAAACTGCTCCATTCTTCGGAATGAGGGGTCATTGTCTAAATTGCAATGAATCATTCGATAATAGCCGACGCGCGGATCAGCTCCTTGTAGCCTTAGAGTATCTCTATACCTTTATTGATGAATGCGATGAGTCACTTCATATACATAAAGACGCGGTACTAAACGCACTCGCAAATTTTCAGAAAAAAATTAATGATTCCCAGATCTATCCCGAGGAAAGTGACATGGATTCCTTGAGGCATTTAATAAGAGATCTAGGCCAGATTGGCGGTAATAAATGCGGAGGTGCGATAGATATACCAAAGGATGGTAAATTTGGAATACATCTGCTGCAGAAGGACGGTATGGTTTCCAAGGACGCGGCTGAACTTTTGAGTCCGGTACTTTTATCAATAATGTTTATCACTAAAACCTATAACTAAAATGATTGCTCCAATTAAAAATTTTATGAAAAAATATGCAAGCAAAACGATCCGATATGTAGTCGCATCCATCGCTTTTATTGCACTGAGTTTTATCAGCTATGCAATATATGACAGTGTGATGTATGGTGGTACCGATTCAACAGATCAATATGTTACGGATGCAGACTCTGACTGCTCAGTGCTGGGAATAAATTTGCACGGGGATCTCTATACCTATATCCCAAGTACAAACAGCGAAGATCCTACAGAGGACAGTGATGTTGTGGCAAGCGAGGAAATAATGGGCCTAATAGAGCAGGCCAACGATGATGAGAATATCAAAGGAATAATTGTAGAGGTGGATTCTTTTGGAGGTTACCCTGTTGCAGGGGAGGAAGTTGCAAATGCAATTAAAGCGTCCAGGAAGCCGGTGGTTGCCTTTATAAGACAAAGTGGAACTTCTGCAGCGTACTGGGCAGTAATTACTGCCGATCGAATATTTGCATCAAAAAATTCAGATATCGGAAGCATAGGTGTTACGATTTCCTATCTCGAGAATGTTGGGAAAAATGAAAAAGACGGACTTTCATATGTTCAGCTGAGCGCAGGTAAATATAAGGATGCCGGTAGTCCAGACAAGCCGCTTACCGCGGAAGAAAAGGCTTTAATAATTAGAGATTTGAAAATTATCCATGAGAATTTTATCAAGGAAGTTTCAGAAAACAGAGATATCCCCATTGAAAAGGTTCGAGCTATAGCGGACGGATCATCGGTCCTGGGCGAGCGAGCAAAAGAACTCGGACTGATCGATGAAATCGGCGGATATTCGGAAGCAAAGAGTTACATAGAGAAAGAGATAGGCGAAAAAGCAGAAATTTGTTGGCAGTAACTAAAATGATTGGCACACACTCTAAAACAATTATTGATACTATCAGAATAGCGAGGCCTGTACATGCATGGCGTACAGTTCTTTTTAACTGCGACTGTCATACGTTTGATGCTGTTATCGAGCAGATCATGAAGGCAATAAACTGTTCAGAGTCAACTGCATCCCAACTTGCCAATGTGGCGGATCAGCTAGGTAGTGTCACTGTCTTTACAGGAGCTAAAGAGAGATGTGAGGCGATCGCAAATGTGCTCGGTGCTATCAGATTGAAGGTTGATGTTACTCAATGAAATTAATTTAATATTATGGCATCAATAAAAGATTACGAAGGATTTGAAATAAAGATAACGCCTGAATATGTAAATTGGTGGTCTTATTACATAGAATTTTTGTATAAAAATAAGCCTCTATTTAATCCTGAATTGATAAGAGCTGACCAGCGGTCTCACGAATACAGTAGTTGGGCGCTACTACCAATGCTTGAGAAAGCAATAGAATGCACAACGCCGGATGAAAAATTTGGATGGGGAGAATGGGAAGATGAGTCAGCAATTACGATTGAGTATAAAAAAATTAATAAACAGGCAACGGACGGGTTCTTCATATTTGAAGCCTTTATTTCATCCTTCTTTTTCAGCGAAGGAAGTAGCAACACTATGGATCAACCAGCTGGTCTTAGGTTGATGATTCTTGAGCGAGATGAGCTCAAAAAGTTTTACAACGACCTTAAATTAGAAATGGCAACAGTCGTCCGATCTCTGACACATCCTAGGGAGATAACTGGATCGCAACCAATAGAAAAGACGCAGACAGTTAAAATGGCCGATCTGAACGTGGATATGCCGATAAAGCATGGTGAATTGCCACTGGCTCTAGTAAACAAGATAAAGAACTTTAAACAAATGCTGGGTGATATGGATCAGACATCTTTAGAGGGGACACTGGAGAATTTTCGTCGAGATACAAATCCAGAAAAGGAAATTGCGATCTGGGAAAGCATTGCGACGGTATATAAGGATTCTGTTTCAAAAAATCCACATATGACGTTTGAGGAAAAACGAGCGATATACAGAGATTTGCTTCAGCGATCAATGGAGACAAACCCCATAAAGGTAACTCGCCAGGAATAGAAGGATGTGCTATGCTCTAAACACAAATGCAACGCTTTAGATTTAACTAGCCGCCAATGAAAATCGCACCTCTTGCGATTCTTCTTGGTGGCTTTTCTATTTGCCGTTGTAGCTCAATGGAAGAGCATACCCTTGAAACGGGTGGGACAGAAGTTCGATTCTTCTCAACGGCACCACGCCCTCGTGGTCCAATGGATAGGATGCCTCTGTTCTAATGAGGAAGGTGCAGGTTCAAGTCCTGCCGAGGGCACACATAAAATGTTTCTAAGATATTAACTTTTATCATTTATTTCTGTGATTCCTTTAAACGCCTCAATTTCCATCTGAACATGACGATACAGTTCGTCGGAAATATCTTCATTCTTAAATTCCACTTTGCGCTTTAGATTGTTGACTTCTAAGTACAGTCGTCGTTTTTTGTCCTCAAAATCGTAGAGGACAATCAAAGTAAAAGAGCCGTCGAGTTTTTCATGGTACCAGAGTGTTGCTTTTTCTCCTTCCCAAATATGCCCATTTTTCCGTAAGTCTTTAAATGGATCAAATTCGATTTTTTGCATACTTTGAATTTAACATATTAATCTTGCCGCTCGTAATGTCCTTCTAGAGACTTTTTATGTAAGAATGGTATAATCAAGTTAAGATGATTCCAGAAGAAGAAAAAAACGCCATATGGGCTGAAATTAAGCAGAAGTCTCCTGATCTAATCAAGGTTTTTCTTTCTATAAAAAATGAGGACGAGCTCAAAGCTTTTTTCCGCGATCTTATGAGCGAACGTGATCTCCGTGAATTCGCTATGCGATGGGAGGTTGCAAAGAAACTAGATGCCGGCGTTCCGTTTTCGCAGATTCAGGAAGAATCCGGTGAGTCTCCAGTCACTATCACAAAAATAAATCGCTGGCTCAAAGAAGGCTGTGGAGGATATAAAATGATGATTGATCGCCTCAAGGGCGAGGAAAAATAAACTAGTAAGCTCAGCAATAACAATATACAATAAACTCGGCCAAGTTCTTTTTATTGTCCGAAACAAAACTCTAAACAAGGGAGGGTTCCATGAAGTCAGCAAATCAGAAGGCTCGTCATGGAACCTGCGTGGTTTCCTTTGACGTAGCAAGCAGTTTTCAGTCTTTCCGCACAAAAGGCCTGAGAGTCCTCGAAAAGGGTGACCCAATCTTTGCTCGTCTACGCCAAAACCTACTCGATGTGGTAGTGAAGGCAATGCCGAACATCGAGATATGTCCAATCGACAAGGATGAGTTTAGGTCCAAGATCTGGGAGCAGGTCAATCGGCGAGTTATCGGCAGCAATCGACACGCTGTTCTGGTTACTTGTTCAGAGATGGCAGAGCTCAACCTGAACGAAGGCTTAAGCCTTAGTATCAACCGACTGTTCGATACAGACGGAAACATGCTCGGGTACGGTCCTCGACCAGGTTTTGAATATCTGAATAGGCAATTTGACGAGCTTGCTCGAAAGATCGCCGGCAGACCAGTTGTTCTAGCCAAGGAAGGAGCCTTCAGGGGCCACACTTGCCAGCTTATCCTCAAGGAATTGGCAGTGCGCAACGTCAAAGTTGTGAGCCTTATCATTGGGTTCTGCGACGTCGAAGCAAAAGCTTCAATCGAGCAGGAATTTAATGGCGAGTTTGGAACCATCTACACATTCGACAAACTGATCGAATGGGTTGCTGACCGCGATCTGATTCCGTTCATGCCCGGTTGTGGGCGTGTTCTTGGAGAGCGTTCGGTTCATAGCTTCATGCCAGTGAGAACCGCTGATGGCTTCAGTTGCTCATTTCCGTATGTACTGCCGTTCGGCAAGATGGAGAAGTGGGCAAGTTTGTCATCTGACGATGCTCATAAGATCTCAGCTCATTTTCTAGACTTCGCAATCGAGCTATTCGATCGCTTGGATGAGGAAAATGGTAGGCAGATTATGGTAGATGAGCTCCTAGGAGACAATCCTCGGGTCTCAATACCCGTAGAAATCGCCTCTGAAGGCCGTATTCCAAACCTGAACAGGGGAATTGTTGGATTTTTAGAGCAAGCACGAAAAAAGCTCGATTGATCCTTCTGAATTCTCGAAAGACCAAGTCGCATCGTCTCAAAAGCGATGCGACTTTTTTCATAAATGTCCAAAATATCCTTATTTTAATTGACTTTTTGGAAATTTTGATTTTTATATTACTATCCAATAGATTATCCTTCTTGACAATAGCTTGTCACTACACTAGGATGTAGTGACAACCAAATATCGAAAACATTGTCCCGAAAGGGATCCTGCCGGTAACGGCTGGATGCTAGCAATGGACTTTCCCAAGCTTTATCTTGCTAATACGTACAGGGGTAGTAAGATAAAGATGCATGCCTGAAAGGGTATGCATCCCAAGCTTGGGATCTGACATAAGCTGATTAATTACATTAAAAAGCTTAGGTCAACCAAAAGTCCACTTTGACTAGCATCGAGTGGGCTTTTTGGTTGCAAACCTATGCTTTTCAAAGACGTAATAGATGAATTTACAAACTGGCGTGCGTTTAAAATAAACGGCACAACTACAAGGGGTAACGATAAAGACCTTCGCCTTTTTTGCTTGTTTTTACGAAATCCCCATGTTGAGGCGGTTACCTTGAATAATGTGATGGAGTATTTAAATTTAATGAAGGAGATCGGATGGCAGCATAATAGCTTCATATCAAAATGCATGGCCATCAAGAAGTTTTTCGAATTCTGTAATCTTCGCGGCTACAGGGTCCTCAACGAAAACCTTATCCCGATACCTCAGAAGCAATACAAGATCCCTAGAGTTGCAACTCCGGAAGAATATAATAAATTACTCAGTATAATTCCAAAAAATACCGATCCAAGAAATGTGAGAAATGAGGCGATTATTAGATTGCTCTGGGATACCGGCGCCCGAAACGGAGAAATTATGGCACTTGATATGGATGATCTAGATCTGGTAAACAATAAAGCACTGATTAAAACCGAAAAAGCAAAAACTCGTCGTCCTTTGCGTGAAATATTCTGGACGGAGGAGACAAGCAAAGCGATCAATAAATGGATAGAACGCCGAGAACGATTCAAACGCGGTAATGCTTTACGTGATCCGAACGCATTGTTTATATCAATCCACAATTCCGGAGCTAACAAGACTAGGGGATACAGATTCAAGCCGAGCGGTGTATGCGAAATGCTTAGAGGATATTCGAATAAGGCTGGTCTTGAGAAAAACATGAATGCTCACTCGATGAGACACTACATGGGACGAAACATTATTGAAAAGGGTGGGTCCAACTCAGATGTAACAAATATCCTCGGTCACTCCTGCATAGAAAGCTCAATGGTATACACGATGATGTATGGAAAACAAGCCGAACAAAGGTACCGAAAATTTAGGGGAAACTAGGCCCTTTCAGAAATAGTAAGCACTTGGTATAATTACCTCGTGAAGAACAAAGCGGCACAAGAACTCGGCAAAAAGGGCGGTCAAAAGACCAAGAAAAAGTATGGTAAAAAACACTACCAGACTATTGGTCGTTTGGCTGCAAAAGTAAGGTGGGGAAAAGGCAAGCCTAAGGAGCTTGCTATGTAACAACCGCTTGGTATAATCCTTATTGAAGCAACTTGAAAATTTTACAAAAGGCTTGCTCGCCTACTAAGGCCGTAAAAAGGGGATTTGTGGGCTTAGTAGACGAGCAAATGGGGAATTACCCAAGTATTTAGGGCTATTTTGGAAAAGTAGCCCACTGCAATAGAAGATGGTGGTGTGATAGAGTTTAAGATTTAGTTGGTGTGGGTGGAA